>JAEWJS010000023.1 GCA_023386495.1 Bacillota bacterium
CCTGCGTCCGCCCCCGTACCTGCACCAGCACTCACTGCACTAGCATCCGCATCCGCCCCCGAACCTGCACCAGTACCCCCGCGTTCGCACCGACACCAGTACTCGCGCCGGTATTGCTATTGTTGCACTTGCGTCCCAGGCTGTCGGAACGAGCCGATAAGATCGTACTCCACCGCGTTCGATGACATTGTGATCTCGCGCTTCGCCGCCTCGGTGCCTGCCGTGCATGCGCCTGCATCGACCGGTTCGCCGCTGACGGCGTCGAAGCAGTTGCTGCCACCGTTCTGAGCGGCGGTCGGCAAGTAATACACCTTGCCGTCCGTCCACGTGCCGTTCCGGATGACGATCTGGTGCTCCCCATCCGGAGTGGGCGCGCTCGTCACGAGCGGCATGCCGATCATGGCCATCGAGCCGGTCTTCACGCCGAGCAGGTGGAGAATCGACGGCGTGAGATCCAACTGTCCGCCGACTGCCTCGCGGACCGTGCCGCCCATGGCATTGTCCGGCAGATGAACGATCAGCGGCACCTGCTTGAGGATCTGCTGGCGCTCCACCGCGTTCAGCGGCTTGCCGACGATCTGCTCGAACGATTCCCATTCCCGAAGCGAATTGTCATGATCGCCGTACAGCAGGAAGATCGTCTTATCCCACACGCCGTCCGCCTTCAACTGCGCGATGAAGCTGCCGACCGCCTCGTCCACGTACCGTATGGACTGCAGGTAGTCGCGCATCAGCCAATAATCGACGCCGCTGACATCGAGCTTTTGCTTCTTGCCGGGAATCTTGTAAGGGTGATGGCTCGACAGCGTGATGAGGAACGAATAGAACGGCTGCTGCTGCTCATTCATATAAGCCGCGGATTGCCGGAAGAAGGAGGCATCGCCAAGCGACCAGCCAAGCGTCTCGTCCATCGTGAAGTGCTTCTTGCTGTAAAAATGGTCATATCCCATCCGGTCATACATCATGTTGCGGTTCCAGAAGCCGCCGTCATACGCATGGTACGCCGCTGTCGAATACCCCTCCGCCTTCAACGCGCCAGGCAGACAGTCGAATTCATGCGATGCATAGCGGATGAATACCGAACCGCTCTGCATCGGCTGCTGCGAGCAATGGGCAGCGAAATCCGCATCCGAGGTGCGGCCCTGCGACGTCTGGTGGTAGAACCGGCTGAAGTACAAGCTATCCTTAAGCAGCGCGTTCAGATTCGGGGTTATCTCTTGTCCGGCGATCGTGCGTCCGATGACGAAATTTTGCAGCGCTTCGACCTGGATCATGACGACATTGCTGCCGCGATAGGCTCCGAACAGCGGATCTTGATCCGCCACCTGGTCGCGTATCGAGCCGCGTGCCGCGAACCAGTCGCGGGTTAGCTTGGCATCTGCCGGAGCAATCGACTTCTCGCCCATCTGCTGCTTCGCGAAGCGATAAATATCGTAGCCATGATAGCCGTACAGGCCGGTCACGTTATACAGCGACACGTTCCACCAATTGCCGGTGAACAACCCTTTTGCCCACGTGCTCTTGGCCGCATTCACGGGCACGAACACTAGCGTCAGGCCCGCAGATAGGATCAAGAGGCTGAGCGAGCAGCGCAGCAGCGCAAGTCTCATTCTTTTCGTTCGCGAAACGGATGCTGCCGTGTCCCGCGAGATACGGCCTGCTGCGAAGACGGCATACATGCCCAGGGGCGCGACGATCAGCCATTCGGCAAAATACACCGCATCCCTCGGCATAATCAGTGTGGCGATACTATCGCCGAGCGCACCCACTTGGCCGGCTTGCAGCAGGACGGGGATGGACAGAATGTCCTGGAAGTACCGGTAGTATACCAGGTCGCTGTACAGAATGGCCGTGAGCAGGATGTCCAAGACGACCAGCGCGATCAACCGGCCGCGGAAGGGCAGGAATACCGTCCAGAACGAGCATACGGCAAGCGTGCCCGCGGCGATGACGACATCATCCGGGGTCAGTTGCATATTGCGGACGGCAATCATGTAATTGAATAGGCAGAGCTTCAAGATCATGAGGGCGTAAAAAATAACCACTTCAGCCCCTCGCGTGCGTTCGAGTGACAGATACATGACACGCAGTGCGCGGCCTGGAGCGGATCGGAGGAATGACAGCATGGGGTGAGTCCCTTCTCTTTACAATCGGTCAATAAATTCTTAACCCATTATAAAGAGAGGGGAATCACATTTCAAATCGAGGAAGGGGTTGAAGCTTATTGCTTAGGGGGCAGAGGAGGCAGCGGCCCCAGGTATTGATAAAGCTGGCACTCGATACGGCCGTTGTACAGCTTCCGCTTCTTGTCGGCAGGACGGCCGAAGTAATGCTCCAGATTCTTAGACGGGCTGAGCGCGAAGAATGACCAATCCGGCAGTCTGGCGGCGCTGAAACCAAGCTCGCGCAGCACCTTCTCCGCTTCCTTGGAATCGCCCAGACGTTCGCCGTACGGCGGGT
Source organism: Bacillota bacterium (assembly GCA_023386495.1). Classification (GTDB taxonomy): domain Bacteria; phylum Bacillota; class Bacilli; order Paenibacillales; family Paenibacillaceae; genus Paenibacillus_I. The sequence continues at coordinate 2,461 of JAEWJS010000023.1, forward strand.
TCGTCACCATGACGCCGTATTCACCCTCGGGCTTAGCCTTGGCGATCGGCAGCGTGCGGAATGTGATCTCTTTGCCGAGACCGGCACTCTTCGCGGATGCTTCCGCCACCTCGATCGCCTTGGGGTCGATGTCGGAACCTGCGATCTGCAGAGGAATATCGTCCTTCACGGCATCGTAGGCTTCTTCGCGCGCCGTCTCCCAAGCGTCCCGGCCGATGATCGGCCAGGCTTCGCCGTTGAAGCTGCGGCGCAAGCCGGGCGCGATGTTCCAGCCGATTAGCGCCGCTTCGACGGCGAACGTACCGGAGCCGCAGAACGGGTCGTACAGCGGGCGATGCGGCCGCCAGCGGCTCAGTTGGATGATCGCCGCAGCCATCGTCTCCTTCAGCGGCGCCTCGGTCACGAGCTTGCGGTAGCCGCGCTTATGCAGGCTGGGACCGGTCGTATCGAGCGTCAGCATCGCGATGTCATTAAGCAGCGACACTTCGATCACGTACCGCCCGCCGTCCTCGGGGAACCACTCGGTATGGTAGCGCTCCTTCATTTTCTCGACGATGGCCTTCTTCACGATGCCCTGACAGGCCGGCACGCTGGACAGCTGCGACTTCTGCGAGCGTCCTTCGACCGGGAATTCGCCGTCGCCCGGAATCCAGTCCGGCCAATCCAGCGCCTTGGTCCCCTCGAACAGCTCGTCGAACGTACGGGCCTCGAATTCGCCCATCTTCACAAGCACGCGGTCTGCGGTCCGCAGCCAGAGGTTCGTCCGGCAGATGTCGGCGATCGTGCCGGGGAAGATGACGCGGCCGTTCTCGACGCGCACGCCTTCATATCCCAATTCCTTCAATTCCCGCGCGACGACGGCTTCCAGCCCCATCGGGCATGTCGCAATTAATTCAAGTGTATGCATGCTTATCTCTTCCGCTCCCTGTTCTGACGGCATGTTAGCGTGTTGTTGTGTCAAGAGCCGTCTCAAGCTACAATCTAGTATAGGGTATAGAGGGACAACATGCCAAATATCTTATGAGATGAGGAGGGCTGCTTCATGGAGCGAGATCAGCTGGAGCAGTACGTAGAATCGCTATTCGCCGGGGATGATGACCTGGACCGGGCCGCTGAAGGGATTCGCGCGGCCGGCATGCCGGAGATCTCGATCGCCGTCGGATACGGCAGACTGCTGACACTGCTGGCCCGCATGTCCGGCGCGAAGGAAGCGCTCGAGATCGGGGCGCTCGGCGGCTACAGCGGCATCTGCATCGCGCGGGGGTTGCGTGATGGCGGGCGATTGACGTCGCTGGAGCTGCGGCAGGAATACGCGGATGTCGCGTATTCGCATATGACGTCGGCTGGTCTCGGCACGCGCGTCACCTACCGGATCGGCGACGCGAAGGACAGCTTGGCCGAATTGGCCGGCGAAGGCAAGCGATTCGACTTCTTCTTCATCGATGCCGATAAGGAAGGATATCCGGACTATCTGGAATGGGCGCTGACGCTCGCGAATCCTGGCGCGGTCATAACGGCGGACAATACGCTGCTGCGCGGCAGAGTTGGGGATCCGGCGAAGGAGGGTCCGTCCGTCGTCGCGATGCGCGTGTTCAACGAACGGCTTGCATCGGACCCGCGGCTCGACGCGACGATCCTGCCGGCGTACGACGGGCTGGCTGTCGCGGTCGTGAAGGGGTAGCTGGTAGCGGGAGCAGTGCGAGCGGAATGGCAAAGACCGTCTGGAATGCTGAGCGAATCGCTGCAGCGTCCCAGGCGGTCTTTGCGTTGCGGGGCAATCGAGCAGCGCATGTAGGGCCCGAGAGGGCCTACTTCGCCCCGCGCGGGGGCGGCTACGTTCAAAGTAAGGCCCGAGGGGCCGCACTTTGGCAGCGTGGCACGCTCCCGTGCCGGCGAGCAGCGCAAGAAGGGCCCGAGAGGGCCTACTTTGTCCCGCGCGAGGGCGGCGAAGCACAAAGTAAGGCCCGAGGGGCCGTACTTTGGCTGCAGCCAGCGGCGGTTGCAAGAAGGACCAGCGGAGCAGTCGCTACCCGCCCCGCACCCCTTTCGCCTTGGAAGGCGCGAAGACGGCGTAGCGCACCCAGATCGCGTTGGCGAAGAAGAGCACGCCCGCGATGATGAATACGCCCTCGATGCCGATCCAGCCGGAGATGACGCCGCCGATAATCGGGCCCGCCATATTGCCGAGGCTGAGCGTGCTGCTGTTGAAGCTGTACGCGCGGCTCTCCATGCCGTCCGGCGTATGCTTGCGGATGAGCGCGTTGACGCATGGGATGAGGCCCCCGAGGAAAATCCCGATCAAGAACCGCACAATGAGCAGCTGCCACACCTCGGTTACGAACGCCTGCGGGATGAACATCAGCCCCGCGCCGACGAGCGACACGCCGAGCACGAACTCCGCGCCGGACCGGTCGCTGAGCCGCCCGAGCAGCGGGGACGCGAACATGTTCGACAGCCCGGTCACCGAACCGACGAAGCCGGCCCAGAACGCCAGATTCTGGGTCGTGCCGTGCAGCTCGTGCACGTACAGCGGGATGAGCGGCATCGGACTCATCATCGCGAACTGGATGAGGAACGTCACCGCGAACAGCGCCGTCAGCTGCGGGATATGGCTGATCTCCTTGAAGCCCTGCCAGATGGAGATCGACGGCGCGGCAGCTGCCTTCGTCCGGTCGAACTTCTCCTTGACCGTGAACATCGCCATCAGCGACGCGCCGAAGATAAGAGCGCCCGTAATATAGAAGATCGGTCGGAAGCCGACCCAGTCCGCCAGCAGCCCGCCGATGAACGGCCCCAGAATCGTGCCTGCCGTCGCCCCGGATTGCACGGTGCCCATCGCGAAGCCCATCCGATCCTTCGGCGTCGTGGCGGAGACAAGGGCGACTGCCGCAGGGTTGAAGCCCGAGATCGTGCCGTTCAGCATGCGCAGCGCGAGCAGGTGCCACGGCTCCGTGGCGAAGCCCATCATGACCATGACGATGGCCATGCCGAAGCCCGAGCGGAGCAGCATGATTTTCCGGCCGTGCCGGTCTGCCAGCTTGCCCCACAACGGTTGAAACAAGAATGCCGTTACGAAATTCCCCGCAAAAATAATGCCCGCCCAAGTCGCGATCTCATGCTCGTTCGTCAGCCCGAAATCCTGCTGCAGATAGAGCGACAAGAACGGAATGATCATTGTCATTCCGGCCATCACCAGGAATTGTCCGAACCATAAGACCGATAGATTAACCTTCCATTGCTCCATGATGCCTGCCGCCTTCCTGCCGCAATCCGCGAATCGACCCATTGTACATTGTCCGTTCAGTATAGCGCATTCCGCCACACGCGACAAAGCCGCCAGAACCGATTCCGTGTTCGGAAGGGCAGGCGGCTATCGCAACGAATCAGGCTTGCGGATCGGCGGACAGGCTGGTCTGCTTGCGATAGACCGCCTTGGATATGGCGACGCTGATCTCGTACAGCAGGAAGAGCGGCACGATGACGACGATGTCGGACAGGATGTCCGGCGGCGTAATCGTCACGGCGACGATGACGAGCAGGAAATACGCGAGCTTGCGCGCCTTCGCCAGCCGGTGCGGATTCAGAATGCCGAGCTTCGTCAGGAACATGACGACGGCCGGCATCTCGAACAGCAGGCCGAACGGCACGGTCATATGGATCATGAACGTAAAATATTTCTGCGCCGTATACATCGCCACGAAATCCTGCGCCGCCATCCGGTTCATGAAATGCAGCACCATCGGGAACAGGATGAAGTAGCCGAAGGCGATGCCGATCAGGAACAGCAAGGTCAGCGCCGGAATGAACAGCATCGTTGCGCGCCGTGCCGCATCGCCGACGGCAGGCTGCACGAACTTCCACGTCTGGTAGGCGGCAACAGGGATCGTCACGGCTATCGCGACAACGCCGGCAAGCATGACGTACACCCACATGACATCGGAAGGGCCGAGCACGACGAGCTTCTGGTCGACGTCCCGCACGAGCCATTGATAGATATCCCTTACATAGATAAAAGCGGCCGCCATCGACACGAGGAACGCAATGAGCGTGCGGATCAGCCTGGTGCGCATCTCTTCGAGATGGCCGACCAGGTTCATCTCCTTGACGTCTGCCATCGCTTACTTCGATGCCGCAGCCGGCACGTCATCCGCTGCTTTCTTGCCGTTGCTGCCGCCTTCAGGGTCGTTGTCCGGCTCGCCGCCGACGAGACCGCGCGTCGCGCCCTTGAATTCGCTGAGCGTGCGACCGAAGGCGCGGCCGAGCTCCGGAAGCTTGGATGGACCGAATATGATGAGTGCAATGATTAGAATGAGAATCAAACCGCCGATACCGATATTACCGAAAGGCATAACCGTCAACTCCTTGGTGGAATGGGATGCGGCCGCGGACGGTGACGCGCAGGGTCCGCGGCCGAGCAATCGTGGAATGGGTCAATGCAACGCCGTGCGACTTTAGCCGAGCTTGAAGCCGCTGATCGCGACGACGCCTGCGCGGGCACCCTTATCGCCTGGGCGATGCGGCCAGCGGCTCGTCGGATTGTTCAAGTCCTCTGTCTCTTCGCCGGGATGCTGGATCGAGAGGAACAGCGTTTTCTCGTCCGGCGTGAAGTACGGACCCGTCAGCTCGCTCTCGACCGGACCGGATGCGAATTGCATCGCCTCGCCCTTGGCAGGGCCGACCGTCGGGATGACGAACAGGCCGTTGTTCATGAACGACTTATGCACGCCCTTGTTCTGGCTGCCGCTCGAGATATCCGTGACGACCCACAGGTTGCCGTTCGAATCGAATGCGAGATTGTCGGGCGAGCTGAAGCCGGATTGGCGGCCGCCTGCGGCGAAAATCTCGAAGTCGAACGCCAGCGCGCCGAGGTCGCTGCCTTCTTCGAAGATGCGCGTGATGTGACCGTGAATGTTGCCGTGCGAATCGTTATTCGTATGGCAGATGAACACCGTATTATCGAACGGCGAGATTTCGATATCCTCCGGACGGTCGGTCGGCGTGCCTCCGACAAGCTTGGCAGCGTCCTGACAGTTCGTGACGACGTCGCCTTGATTCATCCACTTCTTCAGCTCGTCTGCCTTGCCTTCGAGCGACTTCTTCACGCCTTCGAGCGTAACCGGGATCCACTTGCCGGACTTGAGGTTGGCGACGTACAGCGTGCCGTCCTCGAGCAGCGCGGAGTTGGCGCGGCCCTTGGACGGGTCGTACTTGCCCTTGCTGACGAACTTGTAGACGCAAGCGTCCTTCTTGTCATCGCCCATGTAGACGACGACGCGTCCGTCCTTGGCAAGTCCCATCGCCGTATTCTCGTGGTTGAACCGCCCGAGCGCCGTATGCTTCTTATGGTAGGCCTTGTCGAACGGATCGATCTCGATGACCCAGCCGTAGTGCGACAGCGGCAGCTTGGCGGCTTCCGCCAGATCGGAGAAGTTCTCCTCGCAGGAGAGCACCGTGTTCCACAGCGTTACGCCGCCGGAGCAGTTCGCGAACGTGCCTTGCGCCGAAGTTGCGCCGCCCACCGCGGCAGTCCCTCTGGCAGGCCCCGTGATGTCGAACTTCGTAAATCCGTCGATGCGCCGCGCGTATTTGGAAGTCGTGTCCATTTTCCAAGCGCCCTTGTCGTCCTTGAACACTTCGATAACGGACATGCCTTGGTATTCGAGATTCATCTTCACTTGCGCAGCCGTCGGTTCGCCATTGATCGGGCCGACGCTGAAAATGCCGGTGTATTCATGATTGGTCGCCAGAAGACCGCGCGTGTTCGAGCCGTCGATCGGGAAGTAAGCATTGTAGTCCGCGCCGTCGCCGAACTTCTCGCCTGCTTGGTTGATCACGTCGCCCATGGCGGCCACCACGTCATATTTGTAACCCTTCGGAAGGATCAGCTGGTCTTGCGTCGATGGCGCGATCGGTTCGAAGTAGCCGCTGACCTTATTCGTGCCGAAGCCGAATAGATGGTCTGCCGTAGGAGAAGCGGCGGATGCCTTGCCCTCTAGCGTGCCTAAACCGGCCGAAGCAGCGGCCAGCGCGGCAGCACCCGTACCCAGGTAAGATAAGAATGTCTTGCGGTCCATGCTCTTGCTCAATTCCGTTCACTCCTCGTGTGATATTTACCCTCGCGAACAAGCATAGCGGGGCTATGTCAAGGCAGCGTCACGACGATATGGAATGATTGTAAAGGGATCGTCGAACATTGGAGAAGCGCGTCGAGCGCATAAGCCTATGGATCTAGCAAATGCTAGGAGGCGATTGTCATAGGATTGTCATCGAACGACGAGTGTTGGCAGTTGTTAGGCTGGTGCAACTAGGGCATAATGGTAACGAAGAGAATTCGAGCGAAATGGAGTGCCACAATGAATAACGACCGTTTCATCCGGGCGTGCCGGCAGGAGAGCGTCGATCGCGTACCGGTCTGGTACATGCGCCAAGCGGGGCGTTACGATCCGGACTACCGCACAATTAAAGAGAAGTATTCCTTGCTTGAGATATGCCGCCAGCCCGAGCTGGCTGCCGAAGTCACGATGATGCCGGTCCGCAAGCTCGGCGTGGATGCGGCCATTCTGTATTCGGACATTATGAATCCCGTCGCTTCGATCGGGATCGATTTTGATATCGTGCAGAACGTCGGACCTGTCATCGACAATCCGATCCGTACGGCGGCGGACGTCGACAGGCTACGGCCGATCGACGTGGAAGGGGATCTCTCGCATGTCATCGAGACGATCCGCATTCTTAGCCGAGAGCTGGAAGTGCCGCTGATCACGTTCGCAGGGGCTCCGTTCACGATCGCGAGCTACCTGATCGAAGGACGCCCTTCGCGCAATTACTTGAAGACGAAGGCGATGATGTACGGCGAGCCTGAGCTGTGGGACCGCCTAATGGGCAAGCTGGGCGATATGGTCATCACTTATTTGCGTGCGCATATGGCCGCAGGCGGCCAGGCGTTCCAGTTGTTCGACAGCTGGGTGGGCGCGCTTGCGCCGCATGATTTCGAGCGCTACGTGCTGCCGACGATCACGCGCATTTTCGCGGAGCTGTCGGATCTGCCGCAGCCGAAAATTTATTTTCCGGGCGTAAGCTCGGGGGAATTGCTGCCAACGCTGCGTTCGCTCCAAGCGGATGTCATCGGA
>JAEWJS010000140.1 GCA_023386495.1 Bacillota bacterium
CGTGATCAGCTCATCGTTACGCGCGCCTTCTTTGTCGAGGATCACTTCGTTGAAGTAATCGTACGTACCGGAATCGGCACCTGGCGAGAACATGACGATCTTCTCGTTCGGCCAGCCTTCGCGAACCTCTGCCCATGTCTTGACCGTGCTGCCCGTCTTGAAGATCTTCGCCAGTTCTTCAACCGTCAGGTGGTCGATGAAGTCATTCTCTTTGCTTACGACAACGGACAGACCGTCATAGGCGACTTCCAGTTCGATGTGCTCGATGCCAGCCGTCTTGCACAGCTCGTCTTCGGAATCTTTGATCGGACGCGATGCATCGGCGACTGCAATCTCGCCTGCGCAGAAGCGCTTGAATCCGCCGCCTGTGCCGGACACGCCGACCGTGACGCGAACGTCTTTTTGCAGCTTGCTGAACTCTTCTGCGGCAGCCTCGGTCAGAGGGAATACCGTACTTGAGCCGTCGATATCGATCGTACCGGACAATTTCTCTTCAGCCGGCTCTTCGGCTGCGGGCTCATTCGTTTTGTTATTGGCAGCTGGAGTCGCAACGTTCGTTGCATTGTTAGCCGCATTGTTCTCAGCGTTGTTGCCATTGCCGCAAGCTGCGGCAAATACCATTACCATGACTAGCACTGCCATCAAGATCCCCTTACGCTTCATACCCATACCCAACACTACCACTCCTTCTAGTTTGTCTAATTGAGAAACCCCGTCCTCGAAAGTAATCATATCGCCCGATTGTTAATCCTCTGCACAACTTTTGTTAACTGGAAGTTAAATAATATACGAGCCTCTTCGACAGCATCTTGCAGCTACTCGTTCTTCCTCAACCCTTGCTGACGCAGCTCCCCTGTCAGCCGCTCGATATTCTGCTTCACATGCGACACACGTTCGTAAGCCCGCAGGGACAACTGATCGATCTCCTTGGCACTGCTCCTGTTCGCTGCCGATTCATGGAACAATTGCTCGAATGCGCCGACGGCTCGATTGACTGCCTCAGCACTGTCGGCGGCCTCCGCACGGCCCTTCACGACCAGATTGGCCGTCTTGCTTACCGAATCCAAGATAGCCTTGATCATCGACGAGATCTCGTCTGCAGAGCTCTTCGTCTCGGTGGCCAGCTCGCGGACTTCATCCGCGACGACCGCGAAGCCTCTTCCGTGCTCGCCTGCTCTAGCCGCTTCGATTGTGGCGTTCACGGCCAGCAGATTGCACTGGTCGGCCAGATTGCGGATCAGCGTCGACACTTTATTGATGGCTTGGGCACGCGCCTGAAGCTCGCGGATCTGTATCTCCTGCTCCTGATGATGATCGGACAGCCTATCGAAGGATCGGCTGACCGCGCCCAGCTCATTCCTCCCGGACAAGGTCAGATCGACCATACGCTCCGACAATGTCTCGCCTCTCGCCCCTGCGCTGCGCACCTCGCCGACCGCCGCGTCGATCTCCTCCAGCATCCGCTGCGTGCCACCGATCGTGCGCATCTGAGACTCTGCCGCTTGCTTAGACAGGGTTCGCGAAATGTTCAGCAGGTCTGCGATCGTCAGAATGCCCGCATAATTCTGCTGGTCCGTGACGATGACGCAGTCGTACAGCGACTGTTCGTCCCGTCCAAGCGCGCGGTCGAGCAGCTCCTGCGGCGAAGCGTTCTTCTCGATAATGAAGGGGTGCGGATCCATCAGATAGGAGATCGGCTTCTCATAGTAGAGATCTGCGCCGAACCGGCGGCTGAGCCGCCTGAAGAAACGATCCCGCATGATCAGGCCCAGCGGGACCATTGACGCATCGCACACGACGATGCACTCGGACTGCTGGTGCTTCTCGAACGTCCGGACGACTTGCTCGCAAGTCTGGTCCGGCATGACAACGGCAGCTTGGCGAATCGCTTCCCGGATCAACATCCCGTCGCTCCGCGCTGCACCCTCTGGCGATCTTGATGATCGCCCCTCTAACCGCATCGTAACTGCCACGTTCCTCTCACTCCTTGCTCGTATCTCTAGGTTCTTGCTTGCATTGTAAGGAGGAACCGTCAAAACTACGCTCGACAAACGTAAACGATATGTTAAATTTCATGATTCTGCAGCATTCGTCATGCTTCGACTGATTCCGCCGATGAAAATATAAATTGATCCGTTGTGCTTCCGGATATATAATGGCGAATGTCAGAGCAGTTATAGAGGGTTATCGTAGACGAGTGATTTCAACTTAGAGGACGGTTGTTACGATGATGGTGCCGGCTTTATTCCTATTTATCCTTACATTAATATTCGTGATCTGGCAGCCCAAGGGGCTGTCGATCGGCTGGACCGCATCGGCTGGCGCAATTCTCGCCTTGCTGCTCGGCGTCGTCGACTTCGGCGATGTGCGCGACGTTACGGAGATCGTCTGGAATGCGACGCTCGCTTTTGTCGGCATCATCCTGATCTCCCTCATCCTTGATGAGATCGGGTTGTTCGAGTGGGCCGCCCTGCATATGGCACGGCTTGCGCGCGGCGATGGCAGGCGCATGTTCATCTACGTCGTGCTGCTCGGGGCTGCAGTGTCGGCCTTGTTCGCGAACGACGGCGCTGCGCTCATCCTGACGCCGATCGTGATGGCGATGGTCCGCGCGCTGAAGTTCGATGAACGCAGCGTCATCGCCTACGTGATGGCGAGCGGGTTCATCTCCGATACCGCTTCGCTGCCGCTCATCGTGAGCAACCTGGTGAACATTGTGTCCGCCGATTTCTTCGCGATCGGCTTCGTCGAATATGCCGGCGTGATGATCATGCCGATGATCGGATCCGTCGCGGCCAGCTTGTTGGTACTGTATTGGTACTACCGTTCCTCGATCCCGCCGGTGTATGAAACAGGCGAGCTACGCGAGCCTCGAGAAGCGATCAGGGACTGGAAACTGTTCAAGCTGTCTTGGGTCGTATTGGTCGTGCTGCTTGCGGCTTACTTATCGAGCGAGTGGATCGATATTCCGATCTCGTTCATTACGCTCTCCGCAGCGACTGTTCTGCTCATCGCCGCCCAGCGCAATAAGGAGCTGCAGACCGCCCGACTTGTGAAGGACGCCCCATGGGCTGTCGTCTTCTTCTCGATCGGCATGTATGTCGTTGTGTACGGACTGCGCAATGCGGGACTTACCGACATTCTCGGCGAAGCGTTCCAATGGGTGGCTGACCAAGGCCTTTACGCTGCAGCAGTCGGCGGCGGGCTGATCGCTGCAATCCTCTCGTCGGTCATGAACAATCTGCCGACGGTCATGATCGATATGCTCGCCATACAAGCAACATCGACCGATGGCGTCTTGCGGGAAGCGCTCATCTACGCAAACGTCATCGGCTCCGACCTCGGTCCGAAGCTGACGCCGATCGGCTCGCTGGCTACACTGCTTTGGATGCATGTGCTCGCGAGGAAAGGCATGAAGATTACCTGGGGGTATTATTTTCGCGTCGGAATCGTCATCACGCTGCCCGTCTTGCTCGTGACACTGTCCGCGCTGGCACTATGGCTTGCGCTTATTCGATAGAAGCATAAGAGGCCGCCGCTCCCATACCGGGAACGACGGCCTCTGCACCTATGTCACGTATATGAATCGCCAACCTATTGCCTTCTGAATCATCTCGGCGCTATCGCCCACACCATCCCGCCTACTCGCACCGCACGCGCTATCGCCCATCCAATCCCGCCTACACGAGCCGTCGCTTTTCGGATTAGCCGGAATTTCTCCCTTTAATCCCCCCATTTGACCTTGATATGCCCATTTAACGGGAAAAGCTCCCGCTAATTCCGCTCCAAGTGGGCTATCCTCCCAGTATCCGTAATATTAGCGGGAGTTTTTCCAACTAATCACTTATACACCGCTACCCCCGCAAAATTATATGGAGATTTTCCCACTAAATTCAAAAGCCGCCCCTCCTTCATCTCAGACCACGCCGCTCGCCCTCGACCTTTAGTCCAAGTAATGCATGGCACCTCTCGCCAACTGGTAACGCACGACCCGTTCGCGTTCGTTACCGTACACTGGTGTCAGCCAGCCTTTCTCGCATAATTTACGCAGCATGGCTACGGCAGTCTTAAGATCGATCCGATAGCGATCCGCCACATCTTTCGGGCGAATCGGTTCTACCGACTGAATTGCATACCGGATGACATCCTTCTCCGCCAGCATAGCACGAGATGTAGGCATCTCCCCTGGACTGTATCGACTGAGCACCATACGCAGCAGCATGATGCACAAATCCGGCCGCTGCTCGACATCATCATAAGCGAACGAAATGACCGGGTAGCCCATCGCGAACAGGAATGTCTCCCGATTCAGCTCATTGCTATACTTGGCGCGATCCATCTCTTGTACATGCGTGCGGAAGCCCTTGATCTCGATTATGATTGTTGCCAAGCCAATCTCCAGCATAAAATCAGCGAAATACGATCTTCCGCGCCAGTCCGGCACTTCGTATTCCGGGTGAATGCCTTCCAGCGTGCCCCTAAGCGGCCAGATTACGTTGCGTAAAAACAACTGTTCTGCATGCCGGTGCCCCCTCTCCAGACGACCGCGTCTCTCTCCTGAGCGGCTTGCAAGATGCTTCTTCATGAACTGTTCATGCACAACTTCGTACGACATCATTAATCCCCCTTCACATAAAAAAAACGCCCCTAATCACACTCGAACCGAGTAGATCAGGGACGTTCTTCGTCACATATTGTTACCATTATAGTATATAACTCCCATATGCACAAGCTTATCTACACAACTACTCCCCTGCCAGCACCAACGCCGCAAAATCCTCCCAATGCTCGATCGCCGCAACCGGCAACACGCCTCTCGCCCGCAGCTCCTTGCGATCCGCGCGATACGCAACGAACGGCACGCCTGCGCCGGCGGCAGCCGCTCCGTCGATCCATGAATCCCCAACTGCCAGCCAATCGGCTGCATCCATTCCCGGATATCGCCGCAGAACCGCGAGCACCGCTTCGGGCGAAGGCTTGAGCTCCGGCACGTCCTCGCGTCCTAGCACGAGCTCGAATCGGTCCAGCACGCCGGTCTCCCGCAGCGCACGGTCAGCGGCCGCACGCGCATTGTTCGTCAGCACCGCGAGCACCAGTCCCTCAGACTGCAGCTCATCTAGCATGGACAGCACGCCAGGCTCCAGCCCCGCATCCGCCATGCCGGCCGTCTCATGCTTGGCTGCGATCGCCCACACGGCGGCTAGCCCTTCGCCCGCAAGTCCCTGCGCTCTCGCATCCCGAATCATCGTGGACGTGGTCTGCTCCTGTACCGGATAGTCGGTCGGCAGCACGCCGCTCGACGCCAGCCATTCGTACACGTCCAGCTTCATTGCCGCATAATCGATCTTCGACTGCAGCAGCGTATTGTCCATGTCCAGCAGAATCGCTCTCGGCCGCACGTTCAGTGTACACGCCTCCTTTTTTACCCGGTTAGCCCTAGTACGATTATGCCGCAAGTAATCACGATCGACGCCATGATTCGCCTGAACCCTTGCTGCTCCTTCAAGAGCCAGATCGCGCCGATCGTCCCGAACACCGTTCCGATCTCCCGCACGGGCGTCAACAGAGACACAGGGCCATAGTGCAGCGCGAACAAGAACAACAGGTAACCCGCCGGTGCCAATATCCCCGCTGCAATCACCGACCGCTTGTATTGCGCCCATTCCGCGCGTGCCGCACCTCCAGCCAGCGCAGCCGCGGTCAACGCCATCGCATTGCCGATGTTCCCCGCCATATTCAGCACGACTGCCGGCACATATTGCAAGGCCTGCGCGTCAACCAGCGTGTAGCAGGTGACGGTTAGCCCGACCGCGAATGCGTATGCAGCAGGCTTGCCGATCTTCCAAGCGGCGCCCCCTCGCTTCGGCTCCTGGAGCGCCGCAATGCCGATCACAATTCCCGCAATGCCGACCCATCCCCATGGCGACACATGCTGGCCGAACAGCAGGACGGCGCCGAGCGGCACCAATAACGGGCTCGTTCCCCGCATGATCGGATAAGCTTGCGACAGATCCCCGATCGTGTAGGCGCGCGCCAACAGCCATACATACAGGCCATGCAGCGCTGCTGAAGCAGCCGCATACACGCCGGCCTCCGGCGTAATGCTCCAATCCCCCATCTCCCATATCGTCCATGGGAGGAACAGCGCGAACGCGATCAACTGGCAGATCCACAGGAATGCCGCCTTGTTGCCGCTGCTCTTGGCCATCAAGTTCCAAGTCGCGTGACACAGGCCCGAAGCCAGTACCAACGTTAGCGCAGCTGCCGTCACCTGACCTCACTCCTCCGCCGCCATTTTCCTGATTATACGTCCTGATTCCCAGCCGTACAACAACGAGAAGAACCTCCGCCCAACCTGCAGCGGAGGTTCCCTATTTTGCCGTACCTTATTTCACGTACAGTCGTGCCGTCTCTTCCCAGATCTCGCCCGGTGCCAAGCTGAACAGTCCGATCTCGTCGGCCGGCAGCTCGGACATCGGTGCGTTGACGAGGTTGACCTGCGGCTCTGGACAGAAGAAGCCCTCTTGTCCGCCGTTGTTCCAGATCATCCACTGCTTATAGGATGTGCCGACATCGTACACGAGCGTGACGCCCAGCTTGCTGTCCGTCAGCTCCATCCGGTTGCGTCCGTTCTGCGGCAGCGCCGTGTAATGATTGTCCATCGGCTCGAAGAACGGATTGACGCCTTCGCCCTTGATCCGCTCCTCGTCCGCAGACAGCTGCTGGTACGCACCTGTCGGCAGCATGCGCTCGTTCAGCTCCCAACGGTTGCCGATCGTCGCCTTGAACGTATAATCCTTCGCTTCGCTGCCTGGCGCGAACGGCGCATTGATCGCCGTGTGGAACGCCAATAGGCAAGGCATTTCGTCCTGGCCGTCATTCTTCACGGTCAGGTGCTGCGACAGGCCGTTCGAGCTGAGCGAATAACGCAGACGGATCGTGAATGTATGAGGCAGATACTTGTAGATCAAGTGCGACTCGTCGACCGTCAGCGCAACCTCGGCATAGCTCTCATGCTCCGTTGCCCCGAATTGGACGAGCGTCCATTCCGATTGATGCGCGTAGCCGTGCAGGTGGTTGCCCGTCCTCGCTTCGTTCACCGGGAATTGATACACTTTGCCGCGCCAAGGCAGCTTCCCGTCCTGATAACGGTTCGGCGGGAATAGTACCGGAATGCCGTGAATCGACGCATTCGCCCGGAACGCATCCATCTCCGATTCCTCGGGCTCACGCAGGAAGCGATATCCCGTATCCGTGTCGCGGAACGCGATCAGATTGCCTCCGACGCCCGGCAGCAGCGCCGCCTCATAGGTGCCGGCTTTGAGCCATACGGCCCGCTCGCCTTGATAGATTCCTTCGAATGCCGTGCATTGCGACATCTTGCAAGCTCCTCTCCTATGGAAAATCTCCGTCATTTCCCTTCTACTTCAGGCCATGATTTTCCTGCTTGCGGTGCCGACAATCGCCGTCGCGTGATTAGCTGCGGTATGCCGCGAGCTGCTCGTTCAAGCCGCGCGTCGCCGCATACACGTTGCGATAAGCCGCGAACAAGCCCTTGTAAGCTTCGACCGCTTCCGGATTCGGCTGGTAGGTCGCTGCGTGCTTCACGAATCGATCCGCGCATGCTTCCAGGCTATCGAACCATCCGCAGCCGTAAGCAGCCAGCATTGCCGCGCCGAGGCCTGGCCCCTGCTCGTTCTCGAGCGAGACGACTTCCGCGCCGAAGATATCGGCCTGCATCTGCAGCCACACCGGATTCTGCGCGCCGCCGCCGATCGAGACCACGCGGTCGACCGTCTTGCCGGCTTCGCGGAAGATCGCGACCGACTCGTTCAGCGAGAACGTGATGCCTTCCATGACCGCCCGTGCAAAATGATCCCGCGTATGCGCACCGTCCATGCCGATAAAGCTGCCGCGAATCGTCGGATCCGCATGCGGCGTACGCTCGCCGACGATGTAAGGCGTGAATAATAGTCCGTTCGCGCCTGGCTTAATCGCGCCGACACCTTCAAGCAGGCTGTTGAACGATTCATTGGCCGCGAACGTCTGCTTGAACCAGCTGAGGGAATAACCGGCTGCTAGCGTAACGCCCATCGCATAGAAGCTGTCTTCTTTACCATGGTTGAAGAAGTGCACCTTGCCCGCGTAATCCGACTGCTTGTCGTTCTCGTACGTCAGAATAACGCCGGACGTGCCGATGCTGCAGAGCGTCAGGCCTTCGGACAGAATGCCTGCGCCGATCGCGCCGCATGCATTGTCCGCACCGCCCGCGAATACGCGGGTTGCAGCCGTCAGGCCCGTCTTGTCGGCCATCTCAGGCAGCAGGGTGCCCACCTGACCGTGCGATTCGACAAGCGGCGGGCAGAAGCTCTCGGACAAGCCGAAAGCAGCCAGAATATCCGTGCTCCAACGCTTGCCTGCTACGTCAAGGAGCAACGTGCCAGCCGCATCGGAGTAGTCCATGTGCAGCTCGCCCGTCAGGCGATAACGCACATAGTCCTTCGGCAGGAGGAACAGCTCCGAGCGGTCGAACGCTTCGCGCTCATGCTCTTGCACCCATAGAATTTTCGGAAGGGTAAAGCCTTCCAGCGCCGGATTGCGCGCTTGGTCGAGCAGCTTGCTGCCAAGCACTTGCTCGATCTTGCGGCATTGCGCCGTCGTCCGTGTATCGTTCCACAGAATCGCGTTGCGAACCGGCTTACGCTCGCCGTCGAGCAGCACGAGACCGTGCATCTGGCCGGAGAAGCTGATGCCCTCGACTTCGCCTGCAGCTACGCCCGAAGTCTGCAGAACCTCGCGCAGCGCTTGGATTGTGCCTTCAACCCAATCCTCCGGCTTCTGCTCGCTCCAGCCGGAATGCTCATGGAACAGCGGGTAGCTGGCCGAAGCTTCGCCCTTCACTTGCCCATCGCGATTGACAAGAAGCGCCTTAACCGCGCTCGTGCCGAGATCGATGCCGATTACATAACTCATGTATAAATAGCCTCCTTCAAATAGAGGAACAGCCGGCCTTGCCGACCGGCTGATCCTGTAGGTTTGGATGAATCGAACGAATGTTGCGTTGCTTACACGCTGTAGATTGCTTCGTTGACGGCAATCTGCAGACGCTCTTGGCGTCCGGATACGTTCTTGATCGGGTTGTTCTGCAGAGCATATTGCTCCAGGCTTGCGAGCGTTGCTTTGCCTGCCACGATATCGGCACCGATGCCTTGGCGGAACGTTGCGTAACGCTCTTCGACTACGCTCTCCAGCGTGCGGTTCTCGATCAGCTTGGCAGCTGCTTTGAGACCCCATGCGAACGTGTCCATGCCCGCGATATGTGCGTGGAACAGATCCTCAGGCTCGAACGAGCCGCGGCGTACTTTCGCGTCGAAGTTGATGCCGCCGCGGCCGATGCCGCCGGCTTTGACGATTTCGTACATCGTCAGCGTCGTGCTGTACAGGTCGGTCGGGAATTCGTCCGTGTCCCAGCCGAGCAGCAGGTCGCCTTGGTTCGCGTCGAGCGAGCCGAGCATGCCGTTGATGGCAGCCGTGCGGATCTCGTGATCGAACGTGTGGCCGGCCAGCGTCGCATGGTTCGCTTCGAGGTTCAGCTTGAATTTGTTCTCCAGGCCGTACTTGCGCAGGAACGCCATCGTCGTCGCTGCGTCGAAGTCGTATTGGTGCTTCGTCGGCTCTTTCGGCTTCGGCTCGATCAGGAATTGCGCATCGAAGCCGATCTCTTGCGCGTAAGCAACTGCCATATGGAAGAAGCGCGCCAGGTTATCCAGCTCAAGTGCCATATCCGTGTTGAGGAGCGTTTCGTAACCTTCGCGGCCGCCCCAGAATACGTAGTTTTCCGCGCCGAGCTCTTTGCCGACCTCGAGCATTTTCTTCACTTGCGCACCTGCATATGCATATACGTCAGCGTTAACGGACGTTGCAGCGCCGAATACGAAGCGCGGGTTCGTGAACATGTTCGCCGTATTCCAGAGCAGCTTCTTGCCCGTGGACTTCTGAAGGTCCTTCAGCATGCCGACGATTACGTCGAGATTCGCGTTCGTTTCTTGCAGCGTATCGCCTTCCGGCGCGATGTCGCGGTCGTGGAAGCAGTAGAAAGGAACGCCGATTTTCTCCAGGAATTCGAAGTTCGCTTCTACGCGAGCCTTCGCCAGGTCCATGCCGCTGAACTTATCCCAGCCGCGAACCGCGGTGCCTACGCCGAACGGGTCGGAGCCTGCGCCCGTGAACGTGTGCCAATATGCGATGCCGAAGCGAAGGTGCTCTTCCATCGTCTTGCCGAGTACAACCTCTTTCGGGTTGTAGTGTTTGAATGCGAACGGATTGTCAGAACCTTTGCCTTCGTACTGAATCGTGCCGACATTGTTAAAGTAAGCCATTCTGAAATAACGCCTCCCTATAATGGTTTCCGTAGTAAAGTGTGCTGATGATGACGCTTCCTTATGTATTGTACCATCAAATAACTTGGTTTGTCTATTAAACAAACTAAGTTTTGTGGTATAATATTCATAAATTCCTCTGACCGCTATCCCATCATCTCAGAATGCCGGTGAGGCGAGGCGTTGGATATCATCGATTACGCAGACAAACGACATAATTATGTTATAGTTAAAATTATTTCGACATCGGAGGATTACGAGCGATCATGCATAAACCGACGGGTGATGCCGCACTCATCAAAAAAATCAATACCGCGATCGTGCTGGAGTGCGTGCTGACCCAGGCGCCTCTGTCGCGTACACAAATATCGGAACGTACCGGACTTAACAAGGCGACGGTGTCCAACCTCGTGCAGGATCTGATCGCGGGCGATCTGGTACGCGAGATCGGCATGGGCGAATCAAGCGGCGGACGCAAGCCGGTCATGCTGCTATTCAATGAACAAGCCGGCTACGCGGTCGGCATCGATCTTGGGGTCGGCTATCTGCGCGGCGTGCTGGCCGACTTGAAGGGCGGCGTCGTCATGGAGGCGGAGCGCTCCTTCAAAAGCCGCAGCGTCGACGACGTCGTGCCGCTGCTTCACGATTGCATTGCCGAGCTGATCGCCGCAGCGCCACCGAGCCCGTATGGGATCGTCGGCATCGGCATCGGCGTGCCGGGCATCGTCGACAGCGAAGGCTCGATGCTGTTCGCGCCGAACCTGGAGTGGAAGCATGTCCCGCTCCGCGCGATCGTCACCGAGCGGTTCGGCGTGCCGGTCACGATCGACAACGAAGCGAATGCCGGCGCCCAAGGCGAGCAGCGCTACGGCGCCGGGCGCGGCATTGCGAACCAGATCTACGTCAGCGTCGGCATCGGCATCGGGACGGGCATCACGATCAACAAGGCGCTCTACAAAGGGACGAACGGCTTCTCGGGCGAGCTCGGCCATTTATCGATTGCGCTGGACGGCAAATCCTGCCGCTGCGGCAACCGCGGCTGCTGGGAATTGTACGCTTCCGAGAATGCGCTGCTGGAGGAAGCCGCGCCGCTTGGCCTCGATACCGTCGAAGCGGTCGTCGAAGCGGCGCAAGCCGGCCGGCCCGAAGCGCTGCGGCTCCTGAACACGATCGGCGAATACCTCGGGATCGGGATCGCCAACATCGTGAACGTGTTCAATCCGGAGGCCGTCATTATCGGCAACAGCCTGCGCCTGGCGGAGCCGTTCATCGATGCTTCTCTGCGAGCGACCGTCGAGCAGCGTACCCTCTCCCAGCACTTATCGGGCGTGCGCCTCTTATATGCCGAGCTCGGCAAACAATCCGCCGTCCGCGGCGCCGCGTACTACGCGATCAGCGAGTTCTTCGACAAGGTCAAGGGCGGGGCGTGACATAATGCCGCTTGTCTTATTGCTCTACTATGTGGTATATGTAGATTAATCATACGTTCGGACGCGAAGCACGCGCCGTTTTCAAGAGACTCCTACGATGGAGTTTTTTGTGAGCGGCGCTTTTTTGCGTCCGATCGATACATGAAAGGCGGATGATCCGATAATGTCGATGAGATTCGAAAATGCGCACATGAAGATGTTAGAGCGGCACTCTGCTCGCAGGAGCGGCGAGCGGCTGCGTCGATTGCGAGAAGGTCACGGCTATGGCGAGAAGCTTTTCCTCGAGAAAGTCTGGTGGCCCGCGCTAGGCAGCTTCGACGATCTGCATCCCGAGTACGAGGTGAATGATTACTTGGACGGCAAGCGCTATCTGGACTTCGCCGTCATCCGCGGCGGCGTACGCATGGCGATCGAGATCGACGGCTTCGGTCCGCACGCGGCCAAGCTTGATCGGAAGCAATTCGCGAACGGACTCATGCGGCAGAATTACCTCGTGATGGACGGCTGGAAGGTCATTCGCCTCGCCGTCGACGATCTCGAGAGCCGCCCGCGCATGTGCCAGCAGCTCATTCAACAATGTATGGGGCTGTGGTTCAATATGCCCGGCCCGTCCGGCAATCCGCTAACCGCGGAGGAACGTGTGATTCTCCGCTTCATCCACCGCACCGAACGCAATATTACCTCCAGTATCGTGTGCGAGCTTCTCTCCGTCGGACGGGAGAAAGCCCAAGTACTCCTCAAGCGCCTGGTGTCTAAGGGCTTCCTAATTCCGGCTGGCGCTGGTCAGATTCGGATCTTCCAATACGCTGCCGCGCGCCGATTTACGAGTCAAGAGCTAGCCGATTAGATAAGCCGGATTTTCCTGCTTATTCTAGTCGCAGGTTCTCCTTTGACGCACTAATAGAGGGATTTTCCTGCTTATTCGCAGGAGAATCCCCCTTTTTCTGCGCTTGCTTGGAGAATAATCAGGAAAATCCTGCTTATTCCCGCCGATAATGCCACATCCAGAGAGAAGTAGCAGGAAAATCAGGCTATTTCCATCGGGGCTGGCATCGATCGGTCAGATTTGGCTGAAACCCGCGAGTCCGATCCCACCAGCACTAGTTCACTTATTAATCCAACACTACTTATCTCCAATCAGCGCCACCAGCACGCCGTCCCGCACTTCAACGTCATAGGACATCAACGCCGCTGTCGGAACGTTGAAGCATTTGCCCGTTGACTTATCGAACGACCAGCCGTGCATGAAGCAGTACAATTCGTCGTTCTCTTCCTCGACTAGGTAGCCGGCATGCGGGCAGACGCGCGAGAGCAGCCGATAGCCTTCTCCGCAGCGGGTCAAGTAATACGAATCCCGTCCCACCTTCACCTCTGCGGGAAACCGCTCATAGCTCGATTCGTTGCCGAGTTCAATTTCTTGCATGCGTCCCTCGCCCCTTCTCATGTTAACCTTGTTGCACCTTGCCCCTGCCTCTATCCGTTACGAACTCGTCCTTGACCCCGCCAGTCCGCGCACGCGCGTGAACAGATCGCGGAATACCCCGTCCCGGTTCACGTGATACGCTGTCTTGATCAGATGCCTGCCCGCATCGACGCTCCATGTGCCGCCGTCGTTCAACACCGGGCTGTGCACGACATCCACCGGCACCAACCGCTCGTCCAGCAAATATGCGATCGTCGAGATATCCCAGATGACGCGCGAGTAGGCGTAGTGGTCCTTGCTGCATGCTTCGTATGTATCCGCCAAGTAATCCCCTATCGCCCCCTGCCCTCGCAGATGCGCGTCAATCTCCGCCTTGGTCGTCGACAGATGCGACACGACGCCCATGCAAGGCATCGTGACGAACGGCACGCCGCTGTCGAACAGCACGCGGGCAGCATGCACATCCTGTATGAGGTTGAATTCCCGCGTATCCTTCCACCATGGGGCATGGCCGCCGAGCCAGACGACCACGATGCGCTCGATAATGGACGGCTCCATCAGAATCGCGGATGCCACGTTCGTGATGGCACCGATTCCGACGACATAGAGCGGATCGTCCATCGGCGATGCCAGCGCGAGCTCGACGATCCGGCGCGCCGCTTCGCTCTCGACTGGCTGCTGCGCGGCCTGCAAGTAGCTGCGCGAGCCCTCGTAGAGCGGCACGCGGCCTGTCATGCCCATTACCCCGACGATGCGCTGCAGCTCCGCGAAGCTTTTCACCATCCCGTCTTCCGGGCCGTCGGACAATTCATTGTAGAACGGAGCGGCGCACAGCGCCTCCACCTGCAAGCGTTCGGGAGCGCTCAGCGCATAGACGACCGCGAACTGATCGTCGATCTCGTTATACGTGTCGGTGTCTAGCACCATGCGAATCTTGCCTTGTGGAAGGCGAAGTCGTTCCAATCGGAAGCGATCATCTAATTGCGGATACCCAGCGGACATGTCAAGTTCCCCCTTGGCGACTCGATATTCATAGCCTTCTAAGCGCTTACTATGCCCTGATTATATAGCAACCCGCAGCAGGCTGCCATGGCTTCACTTGATCTTCCCGGCTCACGCCGAAAAAGCTGCCCGCAGGGCCACCGACACGGTGACCGAGGGACAGCTTTTCCTTCTTCTACCTGCTATTCGCGAACCGCTTGCCTTACGCCGAAGGCGTCGTTCCCCCGCCGCCGGCGACCGGCGGCAGCGCCGCGGCCGGCGCATCGACCGCTGCTGCAGGCGCGTCCACGACGCTCGTACGCGAGCCAAGCTTCCCGCTCGTCAGCCCTTTGATCAGGCCCTCCACGTCGATGCCAGACACGTTCTTCAGCATCTCCGGCGCCGTCGCCATCAGCGACGTTACATAGTTGCTGACGCGGGCAGCGCCTTCGCCGTGGCCAGTATCGACGACCGTCAGCTTGTCGATGCTGCCGATCGGATCGGCGATCTTGCCTGCCAGCTCCGGCAGCATCTTCACGATAATATCGAGCACGGCCGCTTCGCCGAACTTCTCGAACGCCTCGGCCAGCTTCTCCTTCGCCTCGGCTTCGGCCAAGCCGCGCAGCCGAATGACCTCGGCCTCGGCCGTACCTTTCGCCCGCTCCGCGTCCGCTTGCGCTTGACCGTCAAGCCGCTTCTGCTCGGCCATCGCCTTCGCTTCTGCCTCGATGCGGAACTGCATCGCCTCCGCCTCGCGCATCTGCTTCTCCTTATCGGCTTCGGCCGCCTGCACGACCGCATAACGATCGGCATCCGCCTTCTTCTTGACCTCGGCGTCATACTGCTTCTCGCGGCGCAGAATCTCCTTCCCCTCGAGATCGATCTCGCGTTCCTTACGCACGAGCTCGACCTTCATCTCTTCTTCCACCACGATCTGCTTCGCGCGCGCTTCTTGGATCGAATACGCTTGATCGGCTTCGGCCTTGGCCATGTCCTGGTCCTTCTTGAAGGAAGCGACCTTCATTTCCTTATCCTTCTCGGCCTCTGCGATGTTCGTATCGCGAAGCAGCTCGGCCTTCTGCCCTTCTTCATCGGCTTGCGCCTTCTTGATCCGGGCATCCCGGATCGCCTCGGCTTCCGCAATATCCGCATCGCGCTTGACGACCGCGATACGCGGCTTACCGAGTGCTTCGAGGTAGCCATGCTTGTCGCGCACGTCCTTGATCGTGAAGGAGACGATCTGCAGGCCCATCTTCTTGAGGTCGCGAGCGGCGACGCTCTGAACCTCCTGCGCGAACTTATCCCGATTCCGGTATACCTCTTCCACCGTCATCGAACCGAGGATTGCGCGCAGGTGACCTTCCAGCACTTCCTGCGCCTCGCCCTTCAGCGCATCGATCGGCTTGCCCATGAACTGCTCGGCAGCCGTTGCGACATCTTCGACCGTGCCGCCGATCTTGATAATCGCTACGCCGTCCGCAAGGACGGGAACGCCCTGCTCCGTGTACACTTCAGGCGTCGACACATCCAGCTTGTGCGACAGCAAGGACAAGAACTCCGCCTGCTGGAAGATCGGCAGAATGAACGCGCCGCCTCCGCGAACGATCTTAATCTTGCGGCCGCTCTCGTCGATCATCGCATTCTTGGTTCCGAGGAAGGAACCGGTGATGATCATCGCTTCATCCGGGCTCACCGTCTTGTACCTTGCCCAGAACGCTAACCCTAGTACGACTAATACGCCAACAACAATTGCAGGAATCATTAATGATTCTGGCATGAATCGAACGCCTCCCTACCTTGTAATGTAATCCACATCCAAATCCACCTTCGAGACGTACAGCTCCCCGCCGACGACATCGACGATCACGACCTGCGCGCCTGACTCGATCGGCAACCCGTCGAAGCTCTGGGCCATCTGGTTCGTCACTCCGGCGGGCCCCATCCGGATGACGATCTCGCCGTAGCCGGATGCAGGAATGGGGACCAGCACCTCGGCGAGCTTGCCTGACATGTCATGCACCGAATAGCCGACGGAATTCTCCGAGTCCTGCATCGGTTTGACGTAGAAAAAGTAAACGCCTGCCCCAACCACCACCGCAATCAACACAGCCAACAGCAGCACGGCACCCGCACCGAGACCCGTGTAGCTGTCGAGCAGCAAGCCCGCTCCGCCGAATACCGTGATGCCGCCCACGAGCGTCATCGGCTGGAGCCAAGCCCATCCGTCTAGCGACAGCCAATCGAGCGCGCCGTCCATCGCATTGCTAATGACATCTCCGAAGATGATGGCGACAACGGCGTACAGCGCGCCTCCGGCCAAGCATGCCCAGAACAGTGCCTCCATAGGTCCCCCTCCTTTCTATATTCCAAATCCTGTATGTAATACGTCTAATTTGTGAACAAGTTTCGATAATATAGGAAAATCCGGTCACCATAACATCATCGCATGATGTTACAGACCGGACTTTCGCTTGCAATCGAGAACGTTATGCTACTCGCCGAAATAGACAGCCTTGCCCGTTCGCGACGATTCGTAGATCGCCTCTAGAATTTCCGATACGACGAGCGCCTGTTCCGGTTTGACGACGAGCTCCTTATCATTCAGGACCGCATCGATCCACATGCGCGCTTCCAGCTCCGCCGGATCCTCGCTGTTCCCTTCGTAGAAGGCAACGCCGCCGCCCTTCAGCTCAATGTTCTTCGTATAGAGCCGGCTGTTCTCTTCGCCATTGAAGCGCAGCCCGTCCTTCATGTCGGCGCCGGCCTCGGTACCGCACAGCGTCACCTTCGCTTCGTCGACCTCGAGCGAGTTCAGTGCCCAACTCGATTCCAGCACGATCGAAGCGCCGTTCTCCATCGTAATCATGGCGAATGCCGAATCCTCGACCGTGAACTTGGCAGGATCCCAAGGCCCCCAAGCGTTCGCCGCATTCTCGGTCTGCGACAGCTTATGGTACGCGCGTCCCAATACGACCTTCGGCTTGTAGTTATCCATCAGCCATAGCGCAAGGTCGAGCGCATGCGTACCGATGTCGATAAGCGGACCGCCGCCTTGCTTCTCCTCGTCGAGGAACACGCCCCACGTCGGGACGGCCCTGCGTCGGATTGCATGCGCCTTGGCGAAGTACACTTCGCCGAGCTCGCCCTTCTCGCAGGCCTCCTTCAAGTAACGCGTATCCGGGCGGTAACGGTTCTGGTAACCGATCGACAGCTTCTTGCCCGTACGTTCTGCTGCCTCCAGCATCCGGCGCGCGCCTTCCGCCGTCTTGGCCATCGGTTTCTCGCACATGACGTGTTTGCCGGCCTCGAGCGCGGCAATCGCGATCTCGGCGTGGGAATCATTCGGCGTGCACACATGGACCACTTCAATCGACGGGTCGGCCAGCAGCTCGCGGTAATCCTCGTAGACAGCCGCATCCGAGGCCCCATATTTGCCCTTGGCATCCTCGGCACGCTCTCGGACGATATCGCAGAACGCGACCATTTCCGCTTCCCTGACCTTTGCGAGGCTCGGCATATGCTTCCCTGTTGCAATGCCCCCGCAGCCGATAATTCCTACCCTTGCTTGCGCCATCCTGAACACTCTCCCTTTTCCACGATTTGGAGCATAAATGCCCTTCTTGATTCTTATCCCTCACTACGTCTAGAATGAAGTATAATGAGTCGGACGGCAATTGCATGCAATAGTGCAATCTATATGCCATTTTGTCATCGAATGAGGTGCAGCATGGAAGCTTATAACGAGAAAGTCGATTATGAAAACCCTCTCTTGTCACTGAAGGTATTTCAACATACCCGTTACGACGATGTGTTCATCAGTTGGCATTACCATCGCGAGATCGAATTGCTCTACGTCGACCAGGGTGAGCTGGACGTCTATATCGAGGACGAATACCATCATATGACGCCCGGGGATATCGTATTGATCGGTTCCTCGCAGCTCCATCGTGACCGCGTGACCTCGCAGCCGCTCAATTACTACGTGCTGCAATTCGACATCGATAAATTTTTCGACCAGAGCACGATGCCGTATATCCGATTCTTCCACGAGACGCAGCAGCCGCTCAGCAAGCTGAACTACATCTTCGATGAGCACCCGCACGTCAGGCAAGAGATTGCCGCCGTCATCAAGGAAATATTCGTGGAGGCCAAGGGGAAGACAACCGGCTACGAGCTGGCCGTCAACATCCTCATCAAGACGATTCTGCTCAAGCTGCTGCGATATGACACCCGCATGGTGCTCTCGGAGCGTGAAGATTTTGACCGCCTGCGGTTGAAGCCCGTGCTCGATTACGTCGAAGCGAACTTGACCGGACGGATCCAGGTGGAGCAAGTGTGCAAGCTTGCCAATATGAGCTATTACTACTTCGTCAAGTTTTTCAAAAAATCGGTCGGATTATCCTTCACCGAATACGTCAATTACAGGAAAATCAAATGGGCGGAGCGCATTCTCCTGACCGAGGACCGCAGCATATCGGAGATCGGCGACGTGATCGGCATTCCGAACATGGCGCATTTCTACAAGATGTTCAAGAAGTACAACGACTGCTCGCCGAAGGAATACCAGAAGCGCATGCTGGCGTGGAACCGCAAGTAACTTCATGCACGCACTAGAGTGAAGGGCAGATAATTTTCTGCCCCTCCTCATCAAACCGTACGTGAGGTTTTCCCTCATACGGCTTTCCGATGTTCGTCATTCATGTGCATGCAGATTACAATAGCG
>JAEWJS010000165.1 GCA_023386495.1 Bacillota bacterium
TGTGGACTAAAAACGCTATTGTAATCTGCATGCACATGAATGACGAACATCGGAAAGCCGTATGAGGGAAAACCTCACGTACGGTTTGATGAGGAGGGGCAGAAATTATCTGCCCTTCACTCTAGTCTTCATAGGGCAGGCCAACTTGCTTAACGATGCATTAAAATCGACCGGCTATTTCATACATGGTGTATGTTCAAGCGCTACCTCATAGATTTTATAATGAAAGCAATCGATATTATGGCAGGCATCTTGATGATGGGGGCTGGAAGGATGGACAGTGTGTGGGAATTTAAAGTCAGGTTCGGGGAAACGGACGCAGCCGGAATTGTCTACTATCCGAATTTCTACAAGTGGATGGATCAAGCGACCCATGAAATGTTCACGGGGCTCGACATGTCCACGAGGCAGATGCTCGCGGAGAACAAAGGGATTCCATTGGTGGAGGCCTCGTGCCAATTCAAGCATGCGCTCCACTTCGATGACCAAGTCCGAATCGTGACGACTGTGGCGGAAGTGAAGAATAAGGTGTTCAAGCTGCAGCATGTGTTCTATCTGGGCGAGATCGTGGCTGCGGAAGGCTACGAGATTCGAGTATGGATCGATTCCTCGAGCGGGAATCTGAAGGCCGCCCCGATCCCGGATGCGCTTCGTTCCTTGCTGCTCGCATAATCCACGTTAGGCTCAACACTCCAGAATGATTATAAGGAGGGCTATATCACTTGACGTCGTTACAATGGCCAGAAGCCGTGCAAGCCGCAGCACAGGGCAGCGATGTAGAGCTGTCGGTTACGAAGCTGGCGAGAATGAAATGGTTCCGATCCCCCGAGTCGCAGAAGCAGGATGCCGAAGCAGCGATACAGCGCTTCTTGTCCCAACTGGGAACGGGCAGCCTGCCGATCCGATGGTTGGACAAGCAAGAGGCCGCTGCATTCATAGCCGGCTATGAACTCATCAACGATCCGATCTGGGTGCATCTCTACGGCATCCCGCAGACGATCAAGGATGCTGCCGATGCCGCCTGCGGCCAGAAGCTCATCGCCTTCACGATGAACGATGTGCCCGAGCATCTGTTCCATGTTATCTATGATGCGGCATTTCATGCCTTCGAACCGCAAGGACATCCGGTCATCTCGCACGTCGTGGCTGCGGCGCTGTACCTTACAAGTCTGTCGATCTCTTGGGATGCCATATGTTCCGAGAGCAATCCGCTGGAAGGGTTAATGGAAGTATTGAAGCTGGGGTACCTGCCCCTAGGCGCGAAGGACGGAGCATTCTATCTCATCTAGCAGCCGGCAACAGACAGCCTTCATGAATATGATCGAAATCGGGAGGTTCGTAAGCGATGAGTAGCCAGACCAAAGGAAGCAATACGATCATCATTCGGATGGATATGGATGCGGGCTTGCCCTTCATCGAGATTGCCAAGGTCATTCACGACGCAAACGCGGAAATCGTTGCCGTAGACACGGTAAATCGCGGCAAGACGTCGATTGTCAGGGACGTTACCGTAACGGTGTCCAATCCGGCGGAGACGCAGCTGTTAGACCGATTGAACAATGTGGTAGGGCTCAAGGTCATGAATGTGTCGGACCGCACCTTCCTCATGCATCTGGGCGGCAAGCTGGAAATCCAGTCGAAATTCCCGATCCGCAATCGCGACGATCTCTCCCATGTCTATACGCCAGGCGTTGCTCGGGTCTGTATGGCCTTGCATGAGGATCCTTCCAAAGCTTATTCGCTGACGATTAAGCGGAATACGATCGCGATCGTTACGGACGGAACCGCCGTACTCGGACTGGGCGATATCGGTCCGGTCGCCTCCATGCCTGTCATGGAGGGCAAGGCAGCATTGTTCAAGGAATTCGCGGGCGTGGACGCTTTTCCCATCTGCCTGGATACGAAGGATGCGGAGGCAATCATCCAGACCGTCAAGCGGATCGCCCCGGGATTCGGCGGCATCCATCTTGAAGATATCTCTTCCCCGCGCTGCTTCGAGATTGAGGAGCGCCTGAAGCGGGAGCTGGATATTCCGGTATTCCATGACGATCAGCACGGTACTGCGGTCGTCATGCTGGCCGGGCTGATCAACGCGCTGAAGATCGTGGGCAAGCAAATGGAGGAGATCAAGGTCGTATTCAGCGGCATCGGTGCCGCAGGGATCGCCTGCACGCGAATGCTCCAAGCGGCTGGCGTCAAGCACATCGTCGGCGCTACGAGATCCGCAGGCATTCTTCATCGAGGCGAAACCTACAGCAATCCGATGTTCCAATGGTATGCGGAGCATACGAATCCCGACAATGTCACCGGCAAGCTGGGCGACGCGATGCAGGATGCGGACGTGTTCGTCGGGCTCTCCGGACCGGACGTCATCACGGTCGACGACCTCAAGAAGATGGCCGCGGACCCGATCGTATTCGCGATGGCGAATCCGACGCCTGAGATTATGCCGGAAGCGGCGGAGCCGTACGTGCGCGTGATGGCGACCGGTCGCTCCGACTACCCGAACCAACTGAATAACGTACTCTGTTTTCCAGGCATATTCCGTGGAGCCTTGGACTGCCAAGCTACGGACATTAACGAAGAAATGAAGCTTGCCGCCGCCTATGCGATCGCTTCGATCGTAAGCGAAGACGAGCTGAACGAGCAGTATATCGTTCCAAGCGTGTTCAACGCCAAGGTTGTGGAAGCGGTAAGGAAGAACGTGATCCAAGCGGCGATCGATACCGGCGTACATCGGAGAAGACCGCATGACTTCAATTGAAACGGAGGAAGCAGGATGTCGCAGCAAGAAATACGGGAAGCAATCGTAGTCGGTGCAGGGCCTGTCGGCATGGTCGCGGCGTTGGCACTCAGACACGAGGGCATTCAGGTTACAGTCGTGGAAGAACAGGAACAAGGAAGATTCCGGCCGGGCAGCCGGGCCATCTATATTCACAAAGCGACGTTGAAGCTGCTGGAGGAAGTGTCGCCGGGACTAGGCCACAAACTGGCTGATAACGGGGTGATCTGGCCTGTCAAACGCACGACTTACCGCGGCAAGGACGTCTATATTCGCCAATACCCGACGCCTACCCCAGGGGAAATTCCGGCATTCACGAGCTTGGCGCAGGTCGAAATCGAGAAATACATGTATGAAGCGTGCTTGGCTGCCGGCGTGGCGTTCGCATGGAGCACGAAGGTGATCGGCGTGGAGACGACAGAGAACCAAGTCGTGCTCAAGACGGAGTCAGGTACCGATTGGGTGGCCGACTACGTAATTGGCGCTGACGGTGCCCGTTCTTCCGTACGCAAGGGCGTAGGGATCGAACTGGAAGGTCCGCGCGCGAACGACACGTTCCTGGTCGTGGACGTGAAGGAGGACGCAGACAACCCGCTGCCGCTCGAGCGGACGTTCCACTACGAGCATCCGGCGATGGACGGCCGCAACGTGCTGCTCGTGCCGTTCAAGGGCGGCTGGCGGGTGGATCTGCAATTGCTCCAAGGAGACGATCCCGAGCAATACGGCAGCGAAGAAGGGGTTAAATCGTGGCTGAAGAAGGTCATGGATCCTAAGTATGCGGAGCGCGTATCATGGGTCTCGACCTATCAATTCTACCAAGTCGTAGCGCGATCGTTCACGGATGCAAGCCGCCGTGTCCTGCTCGTAGGCGAAGCGGCGCACTTGTTCGCGCCGTTCGGCGCACGCGGATTGAACTCAGGCGTGCCGGATGCGATCCTATCCGTTCGCGGCATCGCGAAAGCGAAGCAAGCGGCGAATGAAGAGAATCGCAGGAAGGAAATCGAGCTGGCTGCCGAAGAACGTTTGCTGGCTGCCCGCTACAACCGCGATGCGGCAGGCATTGCGCTGGAGCATATTCAGGGCGATTCTCCGTACATGAATCTGAAGCGAGAGCTGGCAGCGTCGCTGACGCCGCTCATTCCGAAGCTGGGGCGCTGGCTGGATGAAGGGCCATACGGTCCGAAGCAGGGGCATCCGATGGTTTCTACCAAATACTGATCGAGGGATCGACATGGCGAGCTTGCAAGGATATCAGCGGCAAGGGACGACGATTCACGTGATTGAAGCGCCTGAGGAGACTGCGCTGCGATCGGTCAACGCTTTTCTCGTCGAGCATGCCGATGGCCTGTATCTGGTCGATTCCGGTTGGGACAACGAAGCATGCTGGGACGCATTCATGCATGCGATGCAGGAGCTAGGTTACGCGATCGCGGATCTGCGGGGCATTATTCTCACGCATCATCATCCCGATCATGCGGGCTATGTACACCGGATTCAGAAGCTGCACAAGACAGTCGCCGTGCATGCGCATCCGCTGGCCATACCATATGTCACGCATGATAAGCCGTTCTTGATTCGACGCATCCGATTCTTCGATACGCTGTACCGCGAGATGGATGGGATGCCGGATGCCGCGAAGCAGATCGAGAAGTTCGAGTCCGCGTACATCAAGAGCGAGGCTTATCGCATAGAGGGAGATCTTGAACATCTGCAAGAGGGCGATACCATTCTGGATTTCCAGGTACTAGACGTGCCCGGGCATGCGCCGGACCATATCATGCTGTACGATGCCGAGCGCAAATGGGCGATCGTCGGTGACTTAGTCATTGCGCATATGACCACGAATGCGATCATCGAACCGGATGCGAACGGCCGCTTGATCCCCACGGTCACGCAGCAGCTGACCTCGCTGAAGAGACTGTCGGCATTGGACGTAGACATCTTGTTCACCGGGCACGGCGATGTCATTCCCACGCCTCAAGAGGCCATACAGAGCAAGATCGGAAGAATCGAGCAGAAGCTCGAGCGAATCGCGAACTATATTCGCGATGGCTATTCGACGGCGGGAAGCATGGCTCGGTTGTATGATAAGGCTGTTTATGAGAAGCAATATTTCTTGGTCATGTCGGAGGTGATCGGCATGCTTGATCATCTGGAGCGTACAGGACAGGTTGTGAGCCGGGTATACGACGGCATCTACCATTATGCGTTAACGGGGGAGAGATGATGATGTCTCGCACTGAACAGCGTCAAGCGCTAGACCAATTCGCGGAGCGATTGGCAGTGGATCACCTGGGGCCGCTGTGGGATAACTTAGGCGCCATGGTAACGAAGCAGCCTACGCATCATGTGAAGCCTTATCTGTGGAAATGGCACACCATTCGCGAATATTTGCTGGAAGCAGGACCGCTGCTCGCGCTGGGGCGTGAGAGCGAACGCCGCGTCATCTATCTGCAGAATCCTTCGCTGATCGGAGAAGGCAAGATCGGTTATGCGACGGATACGCTATACGTCGGCATTCAATTGCTGCTGCCGGGCGAAGTCGCCCCGTCCCATCGTCACTCGCAAGCGGCCATTCGTTTCATTATCGAAGGCAACGGCGACGCCTACACGACCGTCAACGGCGAGAAGACCTATATGGAACGCGGTGATCTCGTGCTGACGCCGCCATGGACCTGGCATGATCATGGCCATGAGGGGACCGAGCCGGTGTTCTGGATGGATGGGCTCGACGTCGGATTGGTCAAAACGTTAACAGGCTCCTTCTTCGAGCCGTATCACGACGACACCTATCCGCTGAACGGTCCGCCGGACAGCTCGATCGCGCGTTATGCCAGCGGCGTCCGATCCGTGTCGGAACGCAAGGTGCGGGGCTACCCTTCGCCGCTCATTAACTATAAGTGGCGGAACATCCAGCAAGCGCTGGAAGGGCTGATGCAATTGGATGCGGATCCGTATGACGGTTATGCAATCGATTACGTCAACCCGGCGACGGGCGGATCCGCAGATGCGCGGCTTGGCACGTCGATGCAGAGGCTTGCCGCCGGAACGGGAACGCGTGCGCACAGGCATGTCCACAGCGCCTGTTATCACGTACTCGAAGGCGAGGGATACACCGTCATCGACGGAGAGAAATATGAATGGTCGCAGGGCGATTTCTTCATCGTGCCGCCGTGGAGTTGGCATGAGCATCATAATGCCGGTGAGGTCGACGCGCACTTATTCTCGATCAATGATCGGCCGGTTCTGGAGATCCTCGGCCTGGAGCAAGAGGAAGCCTA
Source organism: Bacillota bacterium (assembly GCA_023386495.1). Classification (GTDB taxonomy): domain Bacteria; phylum Bacillota; class Bacilli; order Paenibacillales; family Paenibacillaceae; genus Paenibacillus_I. Next base: position 6,064 of record JAEWJS010000165.1, read on the forward strand.
TGCAGAGAACGGCGGCAATCAAGTCATTGATCGTACATTTCAACCGGCATAACTTGACCGGTCAGGAAGGAGGAGCGCTAACGTGAAGTTTGCCTTATTCAACGACTTTCAGCTAGGCCTGGTTAAGGACGATACGGTCTATGAGATCGGCAGCCTGCTCGAACCGGCGCATAAGCCGCAATGCCCAATGGTAGAACTAGTGCGCGGCTATGACCGCTATCGATCCGTTATCGAAGCGAGATATGCCGGATGCCCATCCTACGAATTAGCGAGCGTCCGTCTTCGCCAGCCCGTCTCCCATCCCGGGAAGATCGTGGCGGCACCCGTCAATTATTTGTCTCACAAGAAGGAGATGAACGTGCAGCATACGGCGAGAGGGCTCGGCTTCTTCCTGAAGGCGAATTCATCCGTGATCGGACCTGGCGATGCGATCGTGCTTCCGGCCGTCAAGCGCGGCCGTCGAATCGATCATGAGCTCGAGCTTGCTTTTGTAATCGGGAAGCAGGCGAAGAACGTGCGAGCGGAGGACGCGCATCGATACATTTTCGGGTTCACCGGACTGAATGACGTGACGCTGCGCCCGGATGAGCATAACGAGGAAGAGCGCTGCCTTCGCAAATCGTTCGACACCTTCACCCCGATGGGACCGTGGATTGCAACGCTGGATGACATTCCGGATTTCAACGATCTCCAGATGAAGCTTACGGTGAACGGCGAAGTACGGCAAAGGGCGAACAGCAAGGATATGGTATGCGGCATTGCCGAGCTTGTAGAGCTGTACTCGCATGTGATGACATTGGAGCCGGGCGATATTATCGCCACGGGTACGCCGGACGGTGTCGCCCCGATTCGTGAGGGCGATGTGGTAACGATCGATATCGCGCAGATCGGGGCGTTCTCCAATCCGGTCACGGCAGAATCATAACTTACTAGAGAATAGAAGGTGAATAGCTTGAGGAGTCATGAAATCGTCATCATCGACGGTGCCAGAACGGCGTTCGCCAAATTCGGAGGCCCGTTCAAAAACTTATCCGCAATCGAGCTGGGCGCCATTACGGCGCAAGAAGCCATCAAGCGTGCGAATGTCGATGCGGCGGAAATCGACCACGTCGTGTACGGCAACGTGATCCAGTCCAGTCCGGACGCGGTGCTGATGGCGCGCCACGTCGGGCTGAAGGCAGGCATTCCCAAGGAGGTTCCCGCGCTGACGGTGAACCGCCTGTGCGGTTCGGGCCTGGAATCGATCACGCAGGCCGCCCGAATGATCATGACGGGCGAGTCCCAGATCGCGCTCGCGGGCGGAGCAGAGAATATGAGCCAGATTCCGCATGTCATCCGAGGCGCGCGCTGGGGCATCCCGCTGTTCGAAGCGCCGATGCAGGACTATCTATACGAAGCCTTATACGATCCGGTAGGCAAGGTATATATGGCCGAGACCGGCGAGAATCTAGCCGTGCAGTACGGTCTGACGCGCGAGGAAATCGACCAGCACGCCTTATCCAGCCATCAGAAGGCATTGGCCGCGATGGAAGCCGGGCGCCTGGGCGACGAGATCGTGCCGATTGAGGTTCGCGAAGGCAAGCAGACGATCGTAGTCGACCGCGACCAGCATCCGAGGGAGACCAGCCTCGAGAAGCTGGCCAAGCTGGAACCGAAGTTCAAGGCGGACGGCGTCGTAACGGCGGGCAACGCCAGCGGCATTAACGACGGCGCGGCCTCCGTCATCGTGACGTCTGCGGCATATGCAGCGAAGCGCGGCCTCAAGCCGATCGCCCGCTTGGTCTCTTGGGCAGTTGCGGGCGTGGATCCCACAATTATGGGCATCGGCCCTTGTCCGGCCATCCAGAAGGCATTGAAGCAAGCGAATCTATCGCTCCAGGACATGGACCTGATCGAGATTAACGAGGCCTTCTCGGCCCAATACTTGGCTTGCCAGCGGCAGCTCGACTTCGATCCGTCCATCGGGAATGTCAACGGCGGAGCCGTCGCACTCGGTCACCCGCTCGGCGCATCGGGTACGAGGATATCGCTGTCGCTCCTATATGAACTCGGGCGAAGAGGGAAGAAGTACGGTGCATCTTCGCTATGTATCGGCGGAGGCCAAGGAATCGCGGCGATCTGGGAGCGCTTATAGAAGGCTAGCGAAGCGAAGGGAGGCAGGATTGCATGACGAGAAGCTACGAGCATGACTTCGATGCCATTACCGATGAGACGTTTACTAGCATGCATAACACGTTTGCCGAATTACGCGGGCGATGCCCCGTCGCGCATAGCAATGATTACGACGGATTCTGGGCGCTGCTGAACTACGAGGATATCGTCCAGGCACTGAAGGACCCGGATACGTTCACCACGTCCGTTCAGAATGTCGTGCCTAAGGTGTCTACGACTGGGCGAAGGCCGCCGCTGCATCTGGACCCGCCGGAGCATACGCCCTATCGCCGCGTGCTGGATCCGTTCTTCACGCCCGAGAAGATGGAGGCGCTCCGAGACCGTGTCCGCAGCACGATCGTGGATCTGCTAGACCCTTACGTCCAGAAGGGCGGAGGGGACATCTGCGAGGAATTCTCGCACAAGCTGCCAGGCTACGTGTTCGCGGATTTCTTCAATCTGTCCAAGGACATGTCCATGACCATTCGCGAAGTGACGCAGCAATACGTCAAGGCGCTTCATATCATGGATAAGGAGAACATACAGAAGTACAGTCTGGAGCTGTATCAGATTGCGCGCGACATCATCGAGGATCGCAAACGGAACGAATATGACCCGTCCATTGATGTCGTGACGGCCTATCTGCAGAAGACCTATAAGGGCGAACCGCTGCCCGATGACATGATATTGGGAACGATCCGCCAATTAATCGTCGTCGGCATGATCGCGCCGGTCATCTTCATCGGCAGCATCAGTGTGCATCTCTCCGAGAATCCGGACATTCAGAACCAGCTTCGAGCGGACCGTTCGCTCATTCCTGCGGCGATCGAGGAGTATTTAAGGCTCTATACACCGTACAGAGGTTTTGCGCGAACCGCGGCACGCGACGTGACGGTAGGCGGCCGCACGATTCATAAGGATGAGCCGATCGCCGTCGTGTTCAGCTCCGCGAACCGGGACGAGAAGGTGTTCCCGGATAGCGATCAGTTCATCTTGAATCGTCCGAACATCAAGGACCACATCGCATTCGGCAGCGGTCCGCATCGCTGCCCCGGCGCGCCGCTCGCGCGGATGATGTTCCAGATTGCCTTGGAGGAGCTGCTCGTCCGGACGGAGCATATCGAATTGGCTGGAGACATCGTCATGACGAGGTGGCCGGAGTGGGGAGCCCAATCCGTGCCGCTTCGCGTGGTACCCGCCAATCGGTAACAGGATGTCGTTGTTGAACAGGCGGCTTGCATGTGGTAACATACAACTAATTATTGGATTGGAGTTGAAGCGGAACATGTTGATTTCTTGCTAATAGACGACAACGGAACAAGTAAGCGAGTACGTAGGCTTATTTGGGCTGTCCGGTTATCTATCGCAAGAAAGCAGCGGTTTCTTCTTCTTAACTCGATCTATATATAGAGAGATCCGTTCCCCAGCTAACGGGGTGGGTTTGCTGTATATATCTATGAGTCGCGAGAAGAACCTTTCTTGCGGCTCTTATTTGTTATATACAGGAGGAATGTGTATGTCATTAATTCATGTCAGTCAACTAACGTTTGCCTACGAAGGCAGCTATGATCTCATATTCGACAACGTCAGCTTTCAACTCGATACCGATTGGAAATTGGGCTTCACGGGGCGTAACGGCCGAGGCAAAACAACGTTTCTTCAGCTGCTGCTCGGGAAACATGCGTACAGCGGGAGCATTGCCGCAAGCGTGTCGTTCGACTATTTTCCGTATGCGGTGGACGATCCAGGGCAGCAGACGCTCGATGTCATTGAAGGCATCGTGCCGAATTATGAGCATTGGCAGCTCATGCGTGAGCTTAACCTGCTCAAAGTGTCCGAAGACGTGCTCGATCGTCCCTTCGGCACCTTATCGAACGGCGAGCAGACGAAGGTGCTGTTGGCAGCCCTGTTCCTGAAGGAGAACAGCTTCTTGTTAATCGACGAACCGACGAACCATCTGGACCTGCATGCCAGACAGCTCGTGAGCCGCTATCTCGACGGCAAGCGCGGTTATATTCTCGTCTCGCATGACCGTACTTTCCTGGATAACTGCGTCGATCATATTCTGTCGATCAACAAGACGAACATCGAGGTCGTGCGGGGCAGCTTTTCCGATTGGTGGATGAACAAGCAGCGGCAGGACCAGTCCGAGCTGGCGGAGAATGATCGGCTGCGCAAAGATATTCGGCGTCTAGCGGATGCGGCGCGGCGAGCAAGCCAATGGTCGGACGAAGTCGAGAAGTCGAAGATCGGTTCGAAGGGGGATAAGGGCTACATCGGGCACAAGGCCGCGAAAATGATGAAGCGTTCAAAGTCGATCGAGCGCCGGCAGCAATCCGCCATCGAGGAGAAATCAAGCCTCCTGAAAAATATCGAGAGCTCGGACAGCCTGAAAATCTCTCAGCTGCCCTACCATAAACATCAGCTCGTAGAGCTCGAACGCGTCTCCATTTCCTATGGAAGCAAGCAGGTGCTTGCCGATCTCACCATGGCCATCGAGCAAGGAGACCGCATCGCCTTATCGGGCAAGAACGGTTCCGGTAAATCTAGCATCATCAAGCTGATCCAGGGCGAGAACATCGCATATTCGGGCGTCTTCCGAAAGGGCAGTCAACTGCGAATCTCGTATGTGTCACAGGATACCGCCCATCTCTCCGGCAATTTAACCGATTATGCCAGAAGCCACGGCATAGACGAGAGTCTATTTAAGGCGATCTTGCGGAAGCTGGACTTTGCAAGGGTGCAATTCGAGAAGGATATGGCGTCCTACAGCGGCGGACAGAAGAAGAAAGTGCTCATCGCGAGGAGTCTGTGCGAGCGCGCGCATCTGCACATCTGGGATGAGCCGCTCAACTTCATCGACGTGATCTCGCGCATGCAGATCGAGGAACTGCTGCTTGAACACGCGCCAACCATTCTGTTCGTCGAGCATGACCGGGAATTCGTCGATCGGATCGCAACGAAGCATGTCCAGCTCTAGCCGCAAGCATAATTAGGGCAAATTTGGCAAATGCTACTCGTACCATCCTATCGTTGAAGAAGGCGATTCCCATTCCGACGCTTCCGAAGCAAGCTCGTCTCACCGCTTCGCTATCCGATAATCTTGCGAAGATCAAGCAGATATTCGAAGATCATGGCGACATGGTCTACAACCACTGGCACTTCGGCCCGGGCATGACGCTCCGGGCCTGTTCGGTGTACTACAAATCACTAATCCAAGAGCAAGAAGTCAATTATATGAAGGCATCGCTGCAAGACTTGCTCGAGCATGAAGTCGGCTCGGGCACCGAGGTCACCCTGCAAGCGTTCATCCGCTTCTTCGACAATCGCGGGGTATCCGCGCGGATCGCGAAGACGATCGAGACGTTGGACGATTCGGTTCAGCGCATCCAAGAGGGCAGTGTCGTCATCTTCGTCGATCAATGGGACAAGGCCGTCGCCTATGAAGCAATAGGGGTAGAGATGCGGCAAGTGTCGGAGCCGGTCAGCGAAGCCGTCGTCCAAGGGCCGAGGGAAGGCACGGTCGAGAACCTGCAGAAGAACATCGGGTTGATCCGCAAACGATTGAAGTCGACCCGATTCAAGCTGTTCGAATTGTACGGGGGCGGGGAGACGCGGACGAAGCTTGTATACGGTTATATCGAGGGAAGGGCGAGCGAAGATTCCTTGAAGGCGTTCAGGGCGAAGATCGCGCAGGTCTCGGAGCTGGAAGTGCTGGAAACGACTTATATCGGAGAGCTCATGGAAGATAACGTCTACTCGCCGTTTCCTCAAGTTCGCTATACCGAGCGGCCGGACGTGGCCGTGTCCGGCTTGCTCGAAGGCAAAATTCTGGTAATGGCGGACGGTACGGGAACGATGATGCTATGCCCGGGCCTGTTCGTCGAGTTTTTCCATTCCAGCGAAGACTACTATCAACGGACCGTGATCTCCGCGCTGATCCGCGTGCTGCGCATATTCGCGTTCTTGATCGCGCTGTCGCTGCCCAGCATCTATATCGCGCTGACGACTTATCATCCGGAACTGATCCCGACCGTATTGCTGCTCGCGATTATCGACGCAAGGGAAGGGATCCCGTTCCCGGCGTTCGTCGAGGCTGTTATCATGGAGTTTTTCTTCGAACTGCTGCGCGAGGCAGGCGTACGGCTGCCGCGG
>JAEWJS010000186.1 GCA_023386495.1 Bacillota bacterium
ATATACGACTGTGTTGGAGCAGCAGGGGATGCAGATCGAGTGGGCGGCCTGCTTCGATCGTCCGACCCCGCTGGAAGGCGCCGAGCACGGCCTGCAGATCTGGCTCAACACGTTCGCCAACGGTATCCTGGCGGCACTCTCGGCGGATGAGGAGAGAGAAGTGCGAATCAGGACGGAAGAGGCGCTGCGGGGGCGGCTCTATGCCGACGGCAGATGGACGGCGGATTACCAGCGGATCCGCGTTTCGGCGGTGAAGCGCTGAGCGGAAGCTGTCCGGCAATCTTCGCGCGGGCTTCGGCTATGATCCCGCCGGAACGAATGTCCAATCGGTCGCAGTTAAGATGATGCGGCGCCTTCGTCCGGCGAACGGCGAGCCGATCGGCCAACGGTACGGAAAGCTGGCGCATAGCATAGACAGGACTATCGCGACATTGTGCCGGCGCAAGCTATAGAGGGTGGCCCAAAAGTCATCGTAAGATGACTTGGGACACCCTCTTGTTGATTGGCGATTCGACGCGTTACCGCAATCGCGCTCGTTGGCTGGTGTAACGGAACAGAGGAGACTGTCGAGTAGCCCGAGCCTGCAACCGAAAGCGCATAAAGGCTATACGTTGCAGATGGCAGATCTGCCTAATCCATCATCGGACAGACCGCCGGGCGCTAATCGCCAACGCCAAATTTGGATCTATGGACCATTAGCGAAGCAATAGCGCTGTTAAGGTATGTGCATGCGCTATTATTGGATCCTATCGCTCTTCTTGACCCGTTAAGGTATCGAAAGCGCTAAATAGCGCATGACGGTTCGCAAATTAGCGATCATATGACATATTGGGCATCCATTGGAGCGAAGCCACTTGAATTAGCGCATCGGTGTACGTTAATTGCGAAAATGCTTCGCTATGCGTGCAAGCTGGCTGGCTGCCTGCCTGCACACGTTCAGATCATTTTCCGACAGTCTCCCTGGTTTCGTTAGGCATACGCAATGCGAGTGACGGTGCGCTAGGCAGCCTAGCGTCACGGCATGGCTTGCCATGCTACAGCGACAAGCCTTCGTCCGCCTTCACTTCACGTTCGTACTGTTCTAACAGCTCCATGGCTCTAGCTTTATCCTTCGGCTTCACCTCGAGGCGGAACACGGTCGACTTCTGCGTGCCGGCGCTGAATGCAGCCCCCGGCGTAATGCCGGACGGGGCGCCGGATTGGTTCGTATCGACCCGATTGCGGATATTCTGCGACTTCAAGAATGCACTCTTGCGATCAAGCTCCTCCGCGTGTTCGCCTCTTGCGGTGGCAATCGTAACCCATCTGCTCTTGCTGATCACTGCGACGATTAGAGCGACTAGAATGAGGACACCCAGAATAATCCAGACATAAACCATCATCCATCACCTCTTCTTCGGGGGCAAGCCCCCTCGTTTTTGTCAGCAGAAAAGCGTCGGCGGCTAATGTCAGTTCCAGGACCGATTGTGATCACGAAGTAACGCAACGAGGCATATTCGACTTACAATCTTGAACGCTGGCGAAATTTCGGTGCTCATGTAGCTTAGACTACACTGTGCGCCTCATTTTCTGCCATCGTTCAACCTTCTCGATGCTGACAACCGGTCTCTGGAATTCTTTAACGTAACTACACATACCCGATTGTCAGCGCGGCGAAACAGGGAGAGGCTAGATGAACTTGCGGTGAATCTTCTTGCCGTCGCAGCTGAAGACGATCGGTTTATCCTCGACAACCGTCTGCAGATGGACCCCCTTGCCCCATAGCTGCGCGACGTAGGGCAGCGTGCGTTCCACATATTTGAGATCGAGCTCGACGCCCTCGTACTGATGGGAGAGATAGAGATCACCCGTGCGATTATAATCGCCGTCGGTAACGACGATGCAAGGGAATCCGCCGTTGACGCGAGACACGACCAACTGATCGCGGATATTCTCCCAGGACTTATCGGTAATTTTCCACTCCGGCCCTTTCTTCTCGAACACGTAGAGGTCGAGCTCGCCGACAAGCTGCTTGGTCAGGTAATTGCGCAGGAACGAGATATCGGCATCCTCTTCGCGGACCTCGAACATTTTTTCCCGCCCCTTGCCCGGCACCCGCCCGAACCGCTCGCGTTCCTCCTGCGTCGGATTGTCCCAGCGCTTCTCGATGTCCTCGAAAATCTTGAGGCCGAGGTAATAGGGGTTGAGGCTGTGGCGGGACGGCTGCACGACGGAAGCATTCAGCTTCGCGAATTCGATCGTCTCCTCGCTCGTCAGGTCCAGCTCACGGATGATGCGCTGATGCCAATACGACGCCCAGCCTTCGTTCATGATCTTCGTCTCGATCTGCGGCCAGAAGTACAGCATCTCGTCGCGCAGCATGGACATGATGTCGCGCTGCCAGTCCTCGAGCACGGTGGAGTACTCTTCGATGAACCAGACGATGTCCTTCTCGGGCTCGGGCGGGAACCGCTTCGGCTTCTCCTGCGCCTGAGCGAGCTTCTCAGCCTCTTCCGGCGTGATATCCAGCGACCACAAGTCATCGTATGGATTGTTAGACGGTCCTTGCCCGCCGACGCGCTCCTTCTCGTGCTGCTTGCGGCGCATCTCGATGTAACGGGCCTTGTCAAGTCCGTACGGGCGTAGCAGCGTAGGCTCGATATGTTCTTGAATCGCCAGCACCGCGTCGATGAACCGCTCCACCTGCTCGGCGCCGTGCTCAAGCTCGTAGCCGGCGACCCGCTCGGCCGTGGCGGACATGCTCTCGACCATATTGCGGTTGGAGCGGCTGAAGCGTGCATTATTTTTGAAAAAATCGCAATGGGCGAGCACATGGGCGACGATGAGCTTGTTCTGGATCAGGGAGTTGCCTTCGAGCAGGAAGGCGTAGCAAGGGTTGGAGTTGATGACGAGCTCGTAGATCTTGCTGAGGCCAAAATCGTACTGCATCTTCATACGGTTGAACGTCTTGCCGAAGCTCCAGTGCGAGAATCGGGTCGGCATCCCATAGGCGCCGAATGTATAGATGATATCGGCCGGACATATCTCGTAGCGCATCGGATAGTAATCCAGGCCGAAGCCTGCGGCGATCTCGGTAATCTCGTCGATCGCCCGTTCCAGCTGCTTCATGTCGTCTTCTGTCACTGGCTGTCCCCTCCGCTATCCAGGTTATGCGAGCCGAGCCTCGGCCGCTCGGGCTCTCCATGCCCTATGTATATGTGCAAGCAGGCTGGCGGATGACGGGTGAATGCCATGGGTAATTTTGGATGGCGACCATACCCTCGAAGTTTCTGTTCTGGGCATGCAATAGCGAAGCATCTGCGCTGTTAACGTATACGCATGCGCTAATCCAAGGGCTTCACTCCATATGGATGCCATATTTGGCTTTAGTTCGCTAAATAGCGAACGTTTGTGCGCTATTTAGCGCATCCTATACGTTATGGAGTTAGAAAGCGCGATAGGGTCTGAAAATAGCGCATGCACCTACCTTAGCAGCGCAATTGCTTCGCTAATCTCTCTTAGACCCTGATCCTGGATGCATGCCAACATTTTCCCGAAACGTCTAGGCCCCTAGTCGCGTATATAGGAGGAGTTCATCGAAGGAGAAGCACTTACCAGGGAGGGGACACGAAGAATGGAAGTTTTTCAAGGGGGCAAGGACGGCAACACGGAGAAGGAATTCAAGCTGCCGCCGAACTTCTGGAAGCGCGTCGCGCTCGGCGCGGTCGTCGTCGCGGCGATCTGGCTAGGCTCGTCCACGTATTATACGGTGGAAGAGACCGAGCAGGCAGCGATCTTGACGTTCGGGAAATACACGACAACCCAGGAGAGCTCGGGGCTGCACTTTAAGCTGCCGTATCCGATTCAACAAGCGGTGAAGGTGCCGGCGAACCTGACGCAGAAGACGCAGATCGGGTACCGCGAGCATAACGGTCAGATTACGCCGGTCGAGGAAGAAGCGCTCATGATTACGGGCGACGAGAACATCGTATCCGCGGACGCCGTCGTCGTGTGGATGATCGCGAACGTTCGCGACTACCTGTACAACATCGACAATGCGGAGCACTTCCTGCGCAACTCGGCGAGCAGCGCGATCCGTTCGGTCATGGGTTCGACGAAGCTGGATTACGCCATTACCGAGGGCAAGACGGTGATCCAGACCGATGTTAAGAAGAAGCTCGAGGAGCTGCAGGAGCGCTATAACACGGGCATTCAGATCATCGACTTGAAGTTCCAGGATATCGAGCCGCCGGAAGGTCAGGTAGCCACGGCGTTCAAGGAAGTTACGAACGCGCGCGAGGAGAAGAACACGAAGATCAACCAAGCGACGAAGTACGTCAACGACCGTCTGCCGAAGGCGCGCGGCGAAGCGCAGGCGCTGCTCGAGGGTGCCGAAGCCGAGAAGAAATCCCGGATTCTGAACGCGCAAGGCGACGTGGCGAAGTTCAACGCCGTCTATACCGAATACGTGAAGAATCCGGAAGTTACGTCCGAGCGTCTCTTGCTCGAGACGATCGAGCGCATCCTGCCGAACGCGAAGATTATCGTAACGGACGGCAGCGGCAGCACGGTGAACTATCTGCCGCTGGATGAACTGTTGAAGCCGCGCACGGGCACGGGCACGGGCACGGGCGCTAATGCGAGCTCGAGTGCGAATGCGGGAGCGCCGGCAGCAAGTACGGGCACGAATGCAACGGAAGGGGGTGCTGGCCAATGACCACGCAAAAATGGGTAATGACCGGCATCGGCGCTTTCCTAGCCATCATCGCGCTGTTCGGTTCCATGTTCATCGTTCGCGAAGGCGAATACAAAGTCGTGCTGCAATTCGGCGAAGCGATCCGTATCCATCAGGAGCCGGGAATCAAGTTCAAGATCCCGTTCATTGAATCGGTCACGACGCTGCCGAAATACCAGAAGGTATACGACAGCCAGCCGACGACGATTCTGACGAAGGATAAGAAGCCGATTATCGTCGACAACTATACGGTATGGCGGATTAGCCAGCCGCAGCAGTTCCTGCGGTCGCTTCAGACCGTCGGCACGGCTGAGAGCCGTCTCGGCGACGCGGTGTACAATGCGATCAGACGGAAGCTGTCGGAGATCGAATACGGTTCGATTATTAGCGAGAATACGTCTCGCGGCGACTTGAACGACGAGATTACGCGCATCGTCCAGGACGTGGCCGTGAACCAAGGCTACGGCGTCGAGATCGTGGACGTTCGGATCAAGCGTACCGACCTTCCCGAAGAGAACAAGCAGAGCGTATACAACCGGATGATATCCGACCGTCAATCGATCGCGGCAGGCTACCTGTCCGAGGGTGACGAGGAGTCCCGGAAGATCACGTCGAATGCGGACCGCCAAGCGTCCGAGCTGATCTCGCAAGCACAAGCCGATGCGAAGAAAATTATCGCGGAGGGCGAAGAAGAAGCGGCGCGGATCTACAACGAAGCGTACGGCAAAAACCCGGGCTTCTACAAGCTGTACCGGACGCTCGAGAGCTACATTACGTCCTTCCAAGGCGATCCGGTCATCATGCTGCCAGCCGATTCGCCGTATGCAAGATTCCTGATGGGCGATAAGCAGTAAGGCATCGTATCGCACATAGAGGCATGAACAGAGAACGACCATCCGGCGCTAGCTGCGGATGGTCGTTTTTTGTCGTAGGGTATCGTAGCGTTATAACCGAATGAATTCCAAGCTGGCGAGCTGCTGATCATCGAGCGCGATGAGCTGATCGGAGCCGCTTAGCCGCAGGAGCGGGAAGCTCGGGCGTTCCGTCAATCCGACGACGAGCGCCGTTCGGCCGGATGGCGTGCGCACGGTGCTGCCTGGCAGCATCTTGGGGATCGAGTCCGCGAGCGCTTGCGTCTCGCGAGCGGCGAATGACCGGTCCGGAAGCGCGAGCAGCACCTCTAATGCGCCGTAGTACATCGTCTCCGACACATCCGACAGATGATCGAATAGATTGCAGAGGTAGCATAGCTTCGCCGCATGCGCGTACGGTTTATCCGTCGTGCCGCGACGATGGCGATCGCCGGCAACGTTCTGATGCTGCAGAATGATATGCGGGACGAACGAGCCTTCGGGAAAATGGGGCTTCGCGAACAAATAGCCGACCAGCGGATGCTCGGAATCGGACGGATCCGTAAGCAGCTTCCCGACATCATGCAGCAGGCAGCCGGCGATTAGCTCATGCCGATCGGACTCCTGCCAGCCAAGCTTGTCTGCAGCCTGTGCAGCCCAGAGGGCAACGTTCACAACATGCGCGTAGAGCTGCATGCTGAGCGGGATAGAGCTTGACGGGAGCGGGACGACGGTTCCCCGCGCCGAGACATAGCAGGCAACCATGCTTGCCGCTTCCTCCAGCTCAGCGCTCGCATAACGTCCGTTGCAGGCTTCCAGGTATACGGAGCGGACGGCATGGACCAGCTTAATCCATGCGTGCGAGTCCATGAGCTCCTCGAAAGTCACGTCGCGCGTTTCCTCATCCTCCACGGCGACCTTGTCGATGCCGTACCGCTTGAGCTCAAGGAGCAATTCCTTCGTCAGACATGTGCCGGGCTCAGCGATCAGCTGCCCCATCGTACCATGTATTGGTCTGGCCGCCGTGCAAGCGCCAGGTCTTATGGACTCGACTAACACCAGATGCATCTCCATCACTCCATTGCATTAACCTTCATGTAAGCAGGGCTTGACCCTGAGAACCATTATGGCAATGAAGTTTGTGAAAAGTTGCGCATCGTCTGTCAGTTTTGTGTTAAATGAGCATAGAAGAAAGCCAGCTTCGCGAGGAAGCTGGCTAAGGCTGGAACTTATATCCGACGCCCCATACGGTCTTAATATGCTTGGGCTCCTTCGGATTAATCTCGATCTTCTTCCTGAGGTTCGTGACATGGACATCGATGGCCCGATCGTTGACGAAGGAGTCGACGCCCCTGAGCGCATTGATCAGTTCTTCGCGGCTGAAGACACGGCCGGGATGCTGGCAGAATAATCGCATGATCTCGAAGCTGGAATACGTCGTCTCGGTATGCTGCCCGTCCAATACGATCGTTCGTTTCTCCAGATCGATGCGAATGCGCTCCTGGGGAGCGCCGGCGTTCGCAGCGGCGGAGGCATCTGCAGCAGCCTGCAGCTGCGGCGTCGCGCGACGGAGCACGGTCTCGATGCGTGCCTTCAATTCCTGCATGCTGAAGGGCTTGCATAAGTAGTCGTCGGCACCGGCCATCAGCACCTTGATCTTCTCGTTCACTTCGGATTTCATGGAGACGACGATAATGGGTGCGTCGGTGAGCCCGCGGAGGGTCACGCACAGGTCGGCGCCGTCTGCATCTGGTAGCATCAGGTCAAGCAAGATGACGCAAGGGCCGCTCGTGCGGAACAGCTCCAGGGCATCCTTCGCCGTCTGCGCGTGCTCGACTTCGTAATTCTCGCCTGAGAGGTAGAGGCGCAGCATCTCGCCGAAGATCAGGTCATCCTCGATTATTAGCACTTTGGTCATGCTTCCACCACCCGAAATGTATGGCGTATATTAAAAAAACAAATATCCTCTTAACATTTTCTAGTATTTCCTATTATAACTTGCCGACTACTGGAAGTCTATTCTAGTTTTTGTCGATTGACGGCCTGTTG
>JAEWJS010000015.1 GCA_023386495.1 Bacillota bacterium
GCATGGCGGCCTCGCGGGCAGCGCGCAGCTCGCCCTCCCACGCGGCGACGACGTCCGCGTAATCGAGCAGCGCCTGCTCGCCGGCCGGGCGCAGCCGGTAGACGCCGCGGTCGACCCGCTCGAACCAGCGGTACACGTCGCTGCGCAGCATGGACGCCGCTTGGCGGCTGCCCGTCAGCGCAGCCACGTGCCGAGGGGCGGCCTGCCCCTCTTGCCGCAGCACCCACGCGCAGCGCAGCGCTTTCTCGCGATACGACGTCACGAGCTTCCGCTTCGTGCTGCCGCCGACGTTGTAATCGCCGCTGCGCTCCTTGAACTCGTAGAGCAGCTTCGACTGCCGGGAGCGGCGCATGCCGCGTGCCGGCGGGTCGCCCGGCTCGCAGAGCACGTCGACGACGGGCGCCTTGGTCTTGTAGAAGGTGACCGTCAGCAGTCCGAGCCCGAGCAGCCGGCAGAGCTCCGCCAGATCGCCGAATCGCTGGTTGACAGCGCCGGACTTCTTGCGGTTGCGTTCGACCGCCAGAATGACCGTGTCGGTCAGGCGCTGCCGTTCGACGCCCTGCAGCAGCAGCTCAAGGTTGAACGTCTTCTTCATCTCGACGATGATCGTCTTCGCTTCCTCCGGCTTCATCGCGACCAGGTCGCAATGCAGCACCTCGCTTTTCACCTCGTAGCCGCGGGCCTCGAAGAATGCTTTTATCGGCACGTACAGCTCCGTCTCATGTTTAACCGCCACGATCGAATCCCCTCTTGGCCAACAAATTGCTCCCATTATAGCATAAATGCCCGAACCTGCGTTCCCGCGCGTCGGAATATGTAGGATCAACGAATAAAATATGGGGCAATTTCGCGCTTGAACACGCATAGGATTAAATACTTCATCATGCGGCAATTGAGGATGGAAGCGAGCGATAAGGACAGCACGGAAGACGAGGGAGGAGGCATGGCACATGGATATATTCAAGCGAATATCGGAGTACAATGCCGAGAGTGAAAAGCTGGCGTGGACGGGGACGTTCAAGGATTACGTAGGACTGCTCAAGAAGGATCCGACGCCGGCCATGACGGCCCATGCGCGAGTCTACGAGATGATCCAATCATTCGGTGTCGAGGAAACACAAGGTCATAAACGATATAAGTTTTTTGAGCGGGAGATCTTCGGGCTGGATCGTGCCGTCGAGAAGCTGGTGGAGGAGTACTTCCATTCGGCTGCGCGCCGTCTCGATGTCCGCAAGCGGATTCTGCTGTTAATGGGACCGGTCAGCGGAGGCAAGTCCACGATCGTCACGCTGCTGAAGAAGGGCTTGGAGCAATTCTCGCGCACGGAAAAAGGGGCCGTGTATGCCATCAAGGGCTGCCCGATGCACGAGGAACCGCTGCACCTGATCCCGCACGAGCTCAGGCCGGATGTCGAGAAATCGCTGAATGTCCGAATCGAAGGCAATCTGTGCCCGTCCTGCCAGATGCGGCTGCGAACCGAGTATGACGGCAAAATCGAGGATGTCATGGTCGAGCGGGTGCTGATCTCGGAGGACAATCGCGTGGGGATCGGAACGTTCAGTCCTTCGGATCCGAAGTCGCAGGATATCGCGGACTTGACGGGAAGCATCGACTTCTCGACGATTACCGAATACGGCTCCGAGTCCGATCCGCGTGCGTACCGATTCGACGGCGAACTGAACAAAGCGAACCGAGGGCTGATGGAATTCCAAGAGATGCTGAAGTGCGACGAGAAATTCCTCTGGAACCTGCTCTCGCTGACGCAGGAGGGCAACTTCAAGGCCGGCCGGTTCGCGCTCATCAGCGCGGACGAATTGATCGTCGCGCATACGAACGAGACGGAGTATAAGTCGTTCATCAGCAACAAGAAGAACGAAGCGCTCCAGTCGCGGATGATCGTCATGCCGATCCCGTACAATCTGCGCGTATCCGACGAGGAGAAAATCTACACGAAGCTGATCGGGCAGAGCGACATGAAGCATATCCATATCGCGCCGCATTCGCTGCGCGCCGCCGCAATTTTCTCGATTCTGACGCGGCTTAAGGAATCCAAGAAGCAGGGCATGGATCTGGTGAAAAAGATGCGGATGTACGACGGGGAAGAGGTCGAAGGCTACAAGGAGAACGATCTGAAGGAGATGCAGAGCGAGTACCTGGAGGAAGGCATGTCAGGCATCGATCCGCGTCATGTCATCAACCGCATTTCCAGCGCGCTGATCAAGCAGGATCTCTCCTGCATCAATGCGCTCGACGTCCTGCGCGCCCTGAAGGACGGATTGGAGCAGCATCCGTCGATCACGAAGGAGGAGCGCGAGAAATATCTGAATTTTATATCAATTGCGCGCAAGGAGTACGACAGCCTGGCCAAGAAAGAAGTGCAGAAGGCGTTCGTCTATTCCTTCGAGGAATCGGCCCGCACGCTATTCGAGAATTACCTCGACAACATCGAAGCCTACTGCAATTGGAACAAGATCAAAGACCCGCTAACCGGCGAAGAGCTCGACCCGGACGAGAGGCTGATGCGTTCCATCGAGGAGCAGATCGGCATCTCGGAGAATGCGAAGAAAGCATTCCGCGAGGAAATTCTGATCCGCATCTCTTCCTACTCGCGTAAGGGCAAGAAGTTCGATTATTCGAGCCATGAGCGGCTGCGGGAGGCTGTCGAGAAGAAGCTGTTCACCGACCTGAAGGATATCGTGAAGATTACGACGTCGACGAAGACGCCGGACGAGTCGCAGCTCAAGCGTATCAATGAAGTGACGAAGCGGTTGATCGACGAGCACGGCTATTGCCCGGTCTGCGCGAACGAGCTGCTGCGGTATGTGGGAAGTCTGCTGAATCGCTAACTGTATGATGAAGGTTATCCGTCTTGGCCGCGAGGCTGCAGGTCACAGGCGGATAACCTTTTTGTGCTGTGCACGGAAAATATTACCTATAGATCTCGAAGTAGGATCTTTAGTTTCGACGGTAGGCGGGAATCGAGAATGCGCTTACAATACTATGTACTGAAGTCATGGGAAAGGCTGGGACGGAATGCGGCAGAAATGGACGACCTACAATACGCTGCGCAACCAGATGCTGATCGGCTTCCTTGGCGCGATGCTATTGATTTTATCCTTCGTAGGCGTGATGACGTACCAATCGGTATCGGACTTGCTGCGCAACAACGCCGAGCGGCATATCCAGCAGACAGCTGTTCAAGCGAACGGCAATTTAGAGGCGAGGCTGAATCAGATCGACATGCTGACCACGCAAGTGGCAACCGACAAAGATGTGCAGCGTCTCTTGCAGAATGAATGGAACGGCCAGGACTCCTCGTTCACCGAGAAGCAGAACGTGGGGCGGAGCGTGGATATCATTCGAACCTATACGGACGGCGTGCTGGCCGTCGAGCTATACACGATTGGAGGCAAGCGCATGTTCCCGCTGGACGGGGACAAGCTGGAGAGCAAAGTGAATGGGGCGTGGATCGCTGAAGCACAGGCGAACAAGGGAAGCATCGTCTGGTTCGGGCTCGATCCGGTGCATGAAGATTCCGTCTTGGCGATCCGCCGGATTAACTTGATCGATGAATTTTTTGCGCCGGGCGGCTATCTCTTGATTCGGATTGACCGGCAAGTCTTCCGGCTGGAAGATACGGCATCGGGCGGCAAGGATCGCGAGACTACCTTGCTCGTGGACCGTGACCTCAGCCGGATCGCCGGCAGCGGACAGCGCATACCGGATGATACGCTGCCTGCCTTGGCCGCATCGAGCGAGCAGGTTGTGAAGCTAGGGGATCAGGACTATGTGATGGTCAAGGAGCAATCTGCCGTAACCGGCTGGACGCTGATCATCTTAACGCCTGTTAGCGCGATAACGGGCGGCATAACGGTGCTGCGAACCGCCATTATCGTCTCGGCCGCGATCGGGACATTGATTTTCTTCATCTTGTCCTGGATTCTATCGACCATGATCACAAGACCGGTATTCCGCTTGATCAAAGCGATGCGCGGCGCTCGCTTCGGTGCGTTAAGGCCGAATCCGCAGGCATCCTCCACGATCGAGATCAATGAATTGAACCACACCTATAACCAGATGGTGAATAACATGAACGAGCTCATCGAGCTGGTGTACGAGAAGGAGCTTCTGCAGAGCCGGACCGAACTGAAGGCGCTTCAAGCCCAGATCAATCCGCACTTTCTGTTCAACACGCTGGAAGCCCTTTATTGGTCCTTGCAGGAAAAGGACGAGAACGAACTGGCGGATTTCGTGGTTGCGATGTCGGATCTGTTCCGATACACCATCACGGGGATGAACAAGGATGGATGGGTGACGCTCGGCGACGAGCTGGAGCATGTCGAGCGTTACTTGACGATCATGAAGGTGCGGTTCGGTGACCGTCTGACCTGGCGGATCGATGCTCCGCAAGAGCTGTTAGAGGTGAAGGTGCCCAAGCTGATCATACAGCCTTTCGTTGAGAATGCGATTCTGCACGGTCTGGAGGGGCGGATCGACAACTGCTCGGTTACGGTGTCCGTCCTGCCGTCTGATCAGGAGGATCGGCTCGTCATCGCCATCGAGGATGACGGAGGCGGCATGGCGCCGGATCAGCTGCAAGCGGTCAAGCTTGCGCTGCAAGAGGGTAAGGAGATTGCCTCATCCGGCACCGGCATGGGCATCGCGAACGTGAACAAGCGCATCGGACTGTACTACGGCATGAATGAAGATCCCGGTCAGCTCGTGACGATCGAGAGCGAGATGGGGCAGGGGACGAAGGTAACGTTCCCGATCCCGCTAGAGAGGAGCAAGCCATGAATGCCAATCGAACCGTGTTGGTTGTCGACGATGAACCCAGAACCCGGAACGGGCTGGAGAGAATGCTGGAGTCATGGGGCTCCGGCAGTGTACGCATCTTGAAGGCAAGCGACGGCGAGGAAGCATGCCGCATCATCGAAGAGACGCCGATCGACCTGCTCATTACGGATATTCGGATGCCCATGGTCAGCGGCCTTCATCTGGTCGATCGGATACGCGAAGCTTCGAATCGACCGCAGCCGACGGTCATTCTCATATCGGGTTATGCCGAATTCGATTACGCGCATAAGGCGATCGAGCTCGAGGTAGCCAACTACCTGCTTAAGCCGATCGGCAAAGAGAAGTTGATCGCCGCCGTGGAGGAGGCATTTGCGCGCCATGAACGTAAGAACCGGATCGGCAAGCTTCAGCGAATCGCGGATCCCAAGCTGCTCGAAGCGGAGGAGCATCCCGCCCCGCTTAGCGAGCCGGTACAGAAGGCGGTTCGATTCATCGACGAGAATCTCCATCAGCCTTTTGGCCTGAAGCAGGTCGCGGACACGATCCATCTCAATCCCAGCTACCTGAGCGTGCTGTTCAAGGATCAGCTCGCCATGACCTTCAGCGAATACGTCACTAGGCGCAGGCTGCAGCGGGCGAAGGAACTGCTGCTGCATACGCGTCTGCCGGTAGCCGAAATCGCGGAACGCGTCGGATATCAGACCGCCAAATACTTCAATCGCATGTTCAAAGAATACGAAGGCCACAGCCCAGGCCAATACCGCTCCGCCATGCTGAAAGAGGACGAGGAATAGGATACGGCCGATCCTTTTCCAAAAGATCGATCGTCAGGGCCGAGAAGGTTGGTGATGGTAGCAATTGAGGAGCGGAGCGTAGGCAGACCTACGTGAGCACCGGAAATTGCGCCAGCGTTCAAGATTCGACGTCGAATACGCTTCGAAGCATAGCCTCGTCATCACGATCGATCCTAAATATTGTGGAAGTTTTGCCAATGGGAGTAGCCTTAGCAGCCTCCAATGCCAGTGCTACACTACATAGAGAAGGAAGCGCTGTCAACCTTCGGATACTTACCTATGGGGGGAAAACGATAACGATGAAGAGAAAATCTTATGCAACCGTTCTCATCACCTTGATGCTTGCTCTGGTGGTCGCTGCATGCGGCGGGGGCAATGGCAACAACAAAAACAATGCTGAAAACACCGGAAGCAACGGCGCGAGCACCAATGCAGCTGCTAACGTGAACACGAGCAATGAGGAGGAAACGAACGACAAGGCTGAGGCGCCGGCCGAGAAGGTCACGATCAAGATGATGCATCTGTGGCCGGAAGGCAGCAGCAAACAGCAGAATGCCGTCGTTAAGCGCATCATTGACGAATACCAGCAAGCGAATCCTCATGTTACCGTCGAGACGGAAATTCTCGAGAATGAGCAGTATAAAAATAAGCTGAAGGTTCTGTCGGCATCGAATGACCTGCCGGACATCGGGTTCTCGTGGGCAGCCGGATTCCTCGAGCCTTATGTGAAAGGCAACATGTTCGCGCCGCTGGACGATCTGCTCGAAGGCGATCTGAACGGACAATTCGTTGCAGGCACAACGGAAGCATACGCAGTCGACGGGAAGACATACGCACTGCCTGTCGAGTTGAACATCGTGCCGGTCTACTACAACAAGGCGCTGTTCGAAGAGAACGGCTTAACGCCGCCGAACACGCTCGATGACTTGCGGAACATCGTGAACACGCTGAACGGCAAGGGCATCGCGCCGGTAGCGCTCGGCGGCAAGGATGCATGGACGGCATCGTTCTGGTACATGTACTTAGTCGACCGGGTAGGCGGTGCCGACCTGCTCGACCAATCGATTGCTTCGAACACGTTCTCGGATCCGGGGCTGATCGAAGCCGCTAAGATCGCGCAAGAGCTAGTCGATCTCAAAACATTCCAAAAGGGCTTCAACGGTCTGTCGAATGACGAAGCGAAGGCTGAATTCCTGAACGGCAAAGCGGCCATGTACGCGATGGGAACGTGGGAAGTGCCGAACTTCACGACCAATCCGGATATCCCGCAAGAATTCAAGGACAAGGTCGGATTCTTCAAGTTCCCGACGATTGACGGCGGCAAGGGCGAAGTTAACAACTGGGTCGGCGGACCGGGCGTAGGCTTGTTCGTGGCCGAGAACTCGAAGGTGAAGGAAGAAGCGAAGAAGTTCGTCAGCTTCTTCGTGAAGAAGTGGGGCGAAATTTCCGTGACCGATGCCGGCATCATCCCGGCCACGAAGGTCGATACCTCCGCGATCCAATTGCCGCAGATGTTCATCGACCTGCTGAATGAGCTGAGCACGGCGAACAAGGTAACGCTCTATGCGGACGTTCAATTGAAGCCGGTCGCAGCACAAGAGCATTATAATCTGGTGCAGGCTCTGTTAGGCAAGGCGGTTACGCCGGAAGAATTCGCAGCCAAGCAGGAAGAAGCGCTGAAGGCAGGCAAGTAAGCAAGGCGCACCTGACTGCATAGGAGTTGGTAGAGGAGGACGTTCCGGACCGTTCCGGGAGGTCCTCTCTCTCTGCCATCAGGGGGAGGAGATTGTTATGGATAAAGTGATGAGCAACAGACGGATCATCGCGCTCTACGTTCTGCCGTCCTTGCTGCTGCTGCTTGCCATCGTCTATGTGCCCATCGTGTTCACGGGCTATTACGGGTTAATGGAATGGGACGGCATCGGCAGCAAGACGTTCATCGGTCTGGACAATTACAAGGTGCTGCTGGAAGACGAGAAGTTCTGGGACAGCGCCGGGCACTCGTTCCTATTCGCCTTGCTGTCGACAGCTAGCTTGGCTGTCTATATGCTGGTCGCGCTTGTGCTGTCCGGCAGGATTAAGGGCGCTAACCTGTTCCGCAAGATTTACCTGATTCCGATGCTGCTCTCATCGGTAGCCATCGCGCAGCTGTGGATCAAGATCTATCATCCTTCGAACGGCATCCTGAATAACTGGTTATCGACGATCGGCATAGCAGAGACGCCGGAATGGCTGGCAGATCCTGCAATCGTGCTGTACGCACTGTTCGTGCCGATCCTCTGGCAGTATGCAGGGTTCTATATCCTTATCTATTATGCCGCGCTGAAGAATATCCCCACTTCGCTTATCGAAGCGGCGCGCATCGACGGCGCGAACTCGCTGCAGATCGCGATGCGCATCAAGCTGCCGCTGATCATGGAAGTTATCAAAGTGACGATCGTGCTGGCCGTCGTCGGCTCGTTAAAATATTTCGACTTGATCTATATCATGACCGATGGCGGCCCGAACGGCGCATCCGAGGTTATGGCGTCCTATATGTATCAGAAGGCGTTCCGCGGCTTCGACTTCGGCTATGCGAGCGCCATCGGCTTCTTCCTGCTCTTGATCTGCTTAGTCATTACATGGGTCATCCGCAGGCTGACGGCTACCAAAGATTCGATTCAATATGCATGAATGAGGAGGCATCCCGCGTGAAAACAGCTCCATATGTATCGCGCCGCAGCGTTGTGCCGGCTCCCCGTTCGGCTTCATTCGGCCGGATCATCGGCCATTCGATTCTATACCCGATCCTCACCCTGCTAGCGGTCGTGCAGCTGCTGCCGCTCGTGTGGCTGTTATTCTTCTCGCTCAAGAACAGTCAAGAGGTGTTCGCGCTTCCGCCGTTCGCGCTGCCTTCTCAGCTGCGCTTCGAGAACTATGTCAATGTCTGGACTTCGGGCAATATCAGCCGTTACTTCTTCAACAGCGTCTGGATGACGGCAGTCTCTGTCCTGCTGACGATTCTGCTGGCGAGCTTCGTCACTTATGCGATAACCCGCATGCGCTGGAAGCTTAGCTCGCTGGTGCTCGGTATCTTCATGGTCGGCATGATGATTCCTGTGCACGCAACGCTCATTCCGCTCTTCAGCATGTTCAACAACATCGAATTGACGGACTCGCCGCTAAGCGTAATCTTGTCCTACTCGGCATTCAACCTGCCGATTACGATCATGATCCTGCTCGGGTTCTACCAGGCGCTGCCGCGGGAGGTCGAGGAGGCGGCCGTCATGGACGGCTGCTCGCTCAATCGGTTGTTCTTCAGCATTATCCTGCCGATGACCTCAACCGTTATCGTGACGGCCGCGATTATTAACATGATCTACAATTGGAATGAATTCATCTTCGTGAACACGTTCATCAGCTCGGATAGCCTGAAGACGCTGACGGTCGGGGTTCAGAACTTCGTAGGACAATATACGGTGGACTGGGGCGCGATCGGCGCGACGCTCATGATCAGCATTCTGCCGATCCTGCTCGTGTTCTTCGTGCTTAGCAATCGGATCGTGGAAGGCATTGCGGCCGGCTCGGTGAAAGGGTAGAATTCTTGCCAGAGGATGCAGAAATCGCATCTGCATCCAGCAAGCGATTGGCTGGCAGAGGAGATGTACCATCATGCGTGCAACGGTGTCGGATGTATTCGGGCTGCTGACGGAGCGTATCGGCCCGATCGAAGGAACGGTTGACGGCCTATTGGCCGGCAGTCTGGAGCAGGAAGTAAGAGGAATCGCGGTCGCATTCATGCCGACCATGGAAGCGCTGGAGCGGGCGGCAGCTATGGGAGCGAACGTATTCATTGCCCACGAGGGCCCGAATTATAGTCATTATGCCGGCTTCGATGCCGAGTTGACGAATGATCCGGTGTATCAAGACAAGCTTCGTCTGCTTCGCGATAAAGGGATGAACTTGTTCCGGTATCATGATTACCCGCATCGTGAACAACCCGACCTCATCACGACAGGGCTGATCGAGGCGCTCGGATGGGGCGAGATGGTGTCGAAGCATGTGCCGGCAGCCGCGCTTCTCACGATTCCGCCCATGCCTCTCGCAGACATCGTCGAGCATGTGAAGCGCAGGCTAGCGATCGCGACAGTTCGCGCCGCAGGCGACCTCGCCATGACATGTTCGCGAATCGCGATTACAGTCGGTTACCGCGGAGGAGGCGGGACGGTCATCCCGCTGCTGCACGAAGAGGGCGCTGACCTCGTCATCTGCGGCGAAGGGCCGGAGTGGGAAGCGCCTGAATATGTGCGGGATGCCGCGCATCGCGGTATGCACAAGGCCATCATCGCGGTCGGCCATGCCGAGAGCGAGCAGCCGGGCATGCGGAAGCTGGCAGCGCGGCTTCAGGAGCAGCTGCCCGATGTGCCGGTCGCTTTCATTCCGAACGATCCCGTATTTCGTACGCTATGATGCACAACCTATAGCCGGCTAGCCGTAACGTCCTTCAGGACCTCGGCTAGCCGGCTTTATCATTTAACATTGACAAGGGAATGCGCCTTCGCGAACAATTAGAGTACAATGGATGTCGGAAGGACGGGATGGTATGAACCGGGTACTATTGGTCGATGACGAAATATTCGCGAGGCAGGGACTGCGCAATCTGATCGATTGGGCCTCATGCGGCTTCGAGGTGATCGGAGAAGCAGGCAACGGCGAAGACGCACTGGCTTCCTTCGAAGAGCTGCGGCCGGATCTTGTTATCACGGACATCCGAATGCCTGTCATGGATGGCCTGGAATTGATTCGCCGGGCAACGGAGGAGATGGCAGAACCGCCGAGCTTCATTATCATAAGCGGGTATAACGACTTCAAGTACGCGCAGCAGGCCGTGCGTTTCGGCGTCGTGGACTTCATTCTGAAGCCGATCGACGAGGACGTGCTGGAGACGACGCTGCGCCAGCTGAACGAGAAGATTGCGCAGGAGCGATCGCTTCGTCGCGAGCGGGAACGGCTCATGAAGGAGCGGATCGTCAATGCGCTCATAACCGGCGAGGCCGGCGCTGAACAGTCGGACGAATGGTCCAGTCGGCTCGGCTTGCCGGTTAACGTGCCGGTTCGTTACACCTTCATCGAATTGAACGACAATCATCCTTGGCTTGCGGATGCCGGCATCGTGACCCAGGAACAATTCCGCCAAGCGATTCGCGAGACGCTGGAGCAGCGGTTAGACGGCAGCCGAGACGTGCATCTCCATGAGCATCGCAGCCGAGTCGGGGTTATTCTATCGTCGGATGAGATCGCTTCGGCATTCGGAAGCTTGGAGCAGTATGCCATCCGGCTGCAGCAGGCGATCGAGGAACGCGTGCAACGGGCGGTCTACGTGTACGTGGGCAGCGAAGTGAGCAGCTTGTCGAAGCTGCGCCAAGCTTACCTGACGGCCAAGGAAACGCTGCAGCATAAGTATGGTTCCAAGGACAAGCATTATGTTCTCTACGATACCGTCAAGGATTTGGCCTTGCATGAGCTGGACGCGGACAAGCAGTTCCACCGGGAGTTGACCGAGCGGATCGAAGAGAATGACGAGGAAGGCATCCGTCATCTCATCGAACGGCTGTTCCGCGAGTTCGAGGAGCAGCGGTATGCGCCCGAGGCTGTCAAGATGGTTATCCATCACTGCGTGACGGACGTGATTACCGTTGCGAAGCAGATGGACATCGAGAGGCAGCAACTGAAGAACTTGGAGCCGATCATCAGCTGGCAGGATATGAATCTGTCGCTGGAGGAACTCAAGCGGCTCTTCACGGCCTTCGTTGCTTCCAGCGCGAAGCAGCTCTCCAAGGGACGCAAGGAGAGCATGCGGGGAAGCATCTCCAAGATCAAAAATTACATCGAAACGAATTATAGCGACAATATCAGTCTGAAGAGCTTATCGAACGAATTCTACATGAACCCGGTCTATCT
This sequence comes from Bacillota bacterium, assembly GCA_023386495.1. Classification (GTDB taxonomy): domain Bacteria; phylum Bacillota; class Bacilli; order Paenibacillales; family Paenibacillaceae; genus Paenibacillus_I. The sequence goes on from JAEWJS010000015.1 coordinate 11,532, forward strand.
CGGACAGCTGTTCAAAAAAACGTACGGGGTTTACTTTAATGACTTTCTCCTGCAGCTGCGCGTCGACGAAGCGAAGAAGTTGCTGCGCCAGACCGATCTTCGCATCTATGAAATCGCGGAGCGGGTCGGGTTCACGAGCAGCGACTATTTCGTCACCCAATTCGAAAAGATTGAGCATATGACGCCAACCGAATATCGCAACAAACTGAAATAAAGGACCTGTCGTGATTGCGGCCAGACATTAACGGGATTGAGGAGATGCTAACGTGTTCGCGATGCTCAGCTTGAACAACGTGCGGCTGCGGGATAAAATGCTGATTCTGTATGTGCTTAGCGTGCTCATACCGATCGTGTTGACCAACGTGATTTTTTATCAAGTTACCACGGACAACGTAAAAAGGCAGCGCATGCAGGATATTTCTCGCGCATTGGAGCAAATTAAGAATGAATTCCGCGCGGAAATCGATGATGCGGTCAGCGTCTCGACGATCTTCTTCAACGACTACAACTTGAACGATATCATAGAGACCGAGTATGAGCAGCCTGCAGATTACGTCTTGGCTTACGACGCCTACTTCCGCAGAATATTGAACAGTTATACCCCTGTCTACACGTCGGTGCAGAACATTAAGATTTACGTGGATAACCCAACGCTGCTGCATTCGGGCGGCATCGGTTATATCACGGATGAAGTGAAGCAGTCCGACTGGTACCAGGCTGCCCAGGGTACCAGCGTGGCGTTCCTGCGAACGCCGATGGAAGACACGATCGACTTGACGACGAGCACCGACGATGTGCGCGAAGCATTCAGCATCGTTCGCAGGATGAACAGTTTCGATGACGGGGACAGCTGGGACAAAATACTTAAGATCGAATTGAAGCTGTCGTCCATCGACCAGATTTTCGGCAATCTCAATTTGAGCGGGCAGGTGTACCTAGTCAATCCCGAAGGCAACGTGGAATACACGACGAATCGAGAGGTCGATTGGCGAAGGGAGAGCGTGGCGTACGGCACCATCCAACAGCCGGAGGATACGATCGAGATCGAGACGATGTATGAGACGGTCAGCTACCTGAACAATTGGCGGGTCATTGGGACGATCTCGGAGGAGGAAGTGTTCCAGGAGGTACAGCAATCGAGGGAATTCGTCATTTGGCTGGCCTTCTTGAACATTATGGCTTCGACAATTATCATCATCTGGATCACCCGTTCGCTGAACGTTCGTCTGGTCAACATTCTGCGCCACATGAAGCGCGTGAAGAATCAGCAATTCGACACGATCAAGGCGCCGGAGACATCGGATGAAATCGGGCAGTTAACAGGCGAATTCAATCGGATGACGCTGCAGATCAAGAGCTTGATCGATGATGTCTATGTCGCGGATATCCAGAAGAAGAACCTGGAGATCGAGCGGCGAAGGGCACAGCTGAATGCGCTGCAGAGCCAGATTAACCCGCATTTCCTGTTCAACGCGCTCGAGACGATCCGGATGAGAAGCCTCATCAAGAAGGAGACCGAGACAGCCAAAATCATTCACAACATGGCTAAGATCTTCCGCTCGTCGCTGACGTGGAATCGTGATAAGATAACCGTCGACGAGGAAATGGCGTTCATCATCTGCTTCCTCGAAATTCAACAATATCGTTTCGGGGACAGGCTGGAATACGAGCTGCATATCGATCCTGAAGTGCGGCAATGCGCCATTCCGAAGATGGTATTCTTGCCGTTCGTAGAGAATGCGAGCATTCACGGGATCGAGAAGCTGAAGGACGGCGGCCGGATCGACTTGCGTATCGAGCGACAGTCGGAGAGGCTGGTCTTCTCCATTCACGATAACGGAGCAGGGATGACGCCGGAACAAGTGGAGTTGTTCTACAGCTATCTGGAGCAGGACGATGAGATCGGCGAGCGGATCGGCGTGCAGAACGTCATTTACCGGTTGAAAATGATTTACGGAGACAGCTTCGATCTATCCATCAGCAGCGAATTGGGCGGCGGAACGTTCATACGAATTTCGATACCGCTCGACGAAGTGAAACCGGATATATAATTTTTGCAGTAGGACCTTTAGATTATCGGGTAAACAAAGTCTCCTATTCCATCTATACTGAAACTGCTTACAAACTAGAAGAGTGAAAGGGGTCTTAACAACAGTGAATAAGAACAAGATTATTGGTCTGTTCCTGGCGGTCATCATGTTGACATCGTTGCTTGCTGCTTGCGGCAACAACAACAACAACAATGGCGGCAGCACTTCCGGCAACAACGGCGCGAGCGAAGGTAACGGCAATGCAGCCGAGAAGCCGCTCGACAAAGTAACGTTCTCCTACTTCAGCGGCGTTACGGGCAAAAAAGACGTTAACACGAACGAAACGACGCTCGGCAAGCTCTACGAGGATCAAACGGGCGTTAACTTCAAGATGGAATACCTGGTAGGCGAGCTCACGACGAAAGTCGGTACGATGATCGCTTCCAACGACTATCCGGACGTTATCGTACCGGACGCATCGGTCGACGAGTTGATCGGCGCAGGCGCGTTGATCGACCACACGCCTTACCTGACGAGCGACGAGTATCCGAACTTGAAGCGCGTATTCGAGCCTTACCTGAGCCGTATGAAGAGCCCGGACGGCAAGATCTACCTGCTGCCGTTCTCCACGGTCGTCAACGAATTCCAACCGGACCCTAACATCAACCAAGGCGCATTCTGGGTACAGCGCCGCGTGCTGAAGGAAGCCGGCTATCCGAAGATCAAGACGCTTGACGAGTACTTCAAGCTGATCGAGGACTTCGCTGCTAAGCATGCTGACGAAGGCCTGACGGGCTTCCTGTCGCTGACGCATGACTGGCGTTTCTTCGCAACGTCGAACCCTCCGATGCACCTGGCAGGTTACCCGAACGACGGCGAAGTATACGTCGACATGGACGACTTCGAAGCGCATGTCTACACGGCTAGCGATTTCGACAAGCGCTGGCTCAGCAAGCTGAACGAGATCAACGCTAAAGGCCTGTTCGACAAAGCTTCTTATGTCGACAACTATGACCAATACATCGCGAAGTTGACTTCGCATAAAGTTATCGGCTTCTTCGACTACGGCTGGCAGATCAACAATGCCCAGCTGAACCTGCAAGATGCAGCGAAGAAAGACCAGTCGCAAGATGATTTCGTATACTTCCCGCTGCCGGTCACGTTCGATGGCGAGAAGGACCAATACCTTGATCCTCCAGGCTTCGTTAACAACCGTGGTATCGGCGTAACGGTAAGCGCGAAGGATCCGGACCGCATCATGGCTTACTTCGACAACATGCTGACGGACGAGAACCAAGTTCTCAGAAGCTGGGGCATCAAAGGCGAGACGTACGAAGTGGACGAGAACGGCCGCTTCTACCGCACGCCAGAGCAAATCCTGAAGATCGACGAAGCGTTCCGCGAGTCGTTCGGCTTCAAGTACTATGACTACGATTGGCCGATGTACAACACGAACTCCACGCTGCCAGACGGCAACGCGCTGTCCCCAGCGCTGCAGCCTGAAGTGTTCCAGATGAACCTGACGGAAGGCGACAAAGCGATTCTCGAGGCGTATGGCGTACAGACGTATTCCGAAATGTTCGCGGCACCGGACGACCGTCCTTGGTACCCGGCTTGGAGTATCGCGAAGGAACAAGGTTCGCCGGAGCAAATGTACGAGACGAAGAAATCCGAAATCGTCAAGAAGTTCATTCCGCAACTGGTACTGTCTAAGCCTGCTGATTTCGAAAAAGTATGGGCTGACTACCGCAAAGAATTCGAGAAGCTTGATACGGCTGGCTACGAAGCATTCGTAACCGAGAAGATCAAGGAACTGATCGAAGTCGCGAACCAATAATCAATACCTTTAACTCAATAGAATACCGCTAACAGCGGAGAGGCCGGCTTACAGGTTTACGGCTAAAGTCGGCCTCTCCTCTATTCCTCTAATCACCCCGTTAGCCTAAGTACGAGGTATACCCGATTTGGCTTTGGAAGGAGAGAAATAATACATGGAGAATAAGTCTGCTGTTCAGATGCCGAACTCGGTGTCGCCAAGCGTTAAGCCTACGGGAATCAAGCTGTTCTTCAAGAAATTAATACAACAGCGCGCGTTAGTCGTTATGTCGATTCCTTTCATTATTTGGCTGTTCATCTTTAAATACATGCCTTTGTGGGGCTGGACGATTGCATTTCAAGATTTCAAGCCCGCATTAGACTTCGCAGATCAGACTTGGGTAGGTTTTAAGCATTTCAAATTCCTGTTCGGTGACGAACGCTTCCTCCGCGTGCTTCGCAATACGCTCGCGATGAACTTGATCAATCTTGTACTGGGATTCGTTACAGCCATTACGCTTGCCTTGCTGCTCAATGAGCTGAGACATGTCGTATTCAAACGCGTCGTACAGACGATCAGTTACCTGCCGTATTTTATCTCTTGGGTAGTAGCTGCCAGCATCATCCAAACGACGCTGTCACCGGATGGTGTTATCAATGAACTCCTGCTCAACTTCGGCTTCATTAAGGAGACAATTCTGTTCCTCGGCGTCCCTGAGTATTTCTGGGGAATCTACGGGGGATCCATGGTCTGGAAAGAAATCGGTTGGAATACGATCGTATATCTTGCCGCGATGACGATGATCGATCCGCAGCAGTACGAAGCCGCAGAGATCGATGGCGCGAACCGCTTCCAGCGGATCTGGCATATCACGCTGCCTGGCATCAAGCCGGTTGTCATTGTCTTGCTCATCATGAACATCGGTTACCTGCTCCAAGGTACGTTCGATCCGCAGTACCTGCTGGGTAACGGCATGAATGTCGACTATTCCGAAATCATTGACATATTCGTTCTGAAGTATGGTATTCAGCAAAGCAACTTCTCGCTTGCCATTGCGGCCGGCATGTTCAAAACGGTTGTCAGCTTCGTTCTAATCTTCGGGGCCAACGCGATTGCGAAGCGGGCCGGCGAAGCAAGACTGTTCTAAGGAGGGATCATATATGGCAGAGCTAACATCTAAAGCGAAATCGAAAAATTATATGCGCGGCCGTCTCTCGACCGGCGATCGGATATTCGACTATGTGAACATCTTCGTCATGTGTCTCTTGGTCATCGTGACCCTCTATCCGTTCATTAATACGCTGGCCGTATCGTTCAACAACCCGCAGGATTCGATCAGGGGCGGTATCTACCTCTGGCCTCGGATCTGGACAATAGAGAACTACGAATACGTATTCGGCGAAGCATCGATTTACCACGCGACGCTGATCTCCGTGCTGCGTACAGTGATCGGTACGGTCATTACCGTATTCTGCTCCGCTATCGTGGCCTACACGATCAGCCGCGATGACTACGTATTGCGTAAATTCGTTACGGTCGCGTTCATCCTCACGATGTATTTCAGCGGCGGCTTGATTCCGGAGTTCCTGCTGATGCGTGACCTGCACCTGATCAAGACGTTCTGGGTCTACATCCTACCAGGCATGATCGGCGTGTTCAACCTGATTATTATTCGTTCCTTCATCTACGGCTTGCCGGACAGCATTCTGGAGTCGGCTAGAATCGACGGTGCAGGCGAGTTCAGAACGTTCTTCAGCATCGTGCTTCCGCTCTGTATGCCCGTGCTTGCGACGGTTGCGTTGTTCACGGCCGTGTATCAATGGAATGCATGGTTCGACGTCTTCCTCTACAACTCGTCAGTAGAGAAACTCAGCACCTTGCAGTACGAGCTGCAGAAAATTCTAGCGAGCTCGAATGCGACAACCGGGGCGATCTCGGTAGGCGATGCAATGTCGAGAGGCGCCGCTGGCGGAACAACGGTCACGCCGCTGTCCGTACGCGCAACGATGACAATCGTAGCATCCGTGCCGATCATCATGGTATATCCGTTCTTGCAAAAGTACTTTGTCAAGGGCATGATGGTAGGCGGCGTCAAAGGTTAATGGTTCGTAAGCCTTCCGCGAGGAAGGCTTTTTTTATCAATATAGGAGGGAGCGAATAAGATTGGCAAGCATTGCTTATGAAGCGTGGCTGCAGAAGAGCCTTGTTGTGGACGTTAGCAAGAGAGAAACCTATGGACAGTTATTCGCTTCGATCACCGTGGCGGGCAAGTCGTCTACGCCTGTCATGCGCCAAGTCGTCGAAGAATTGACCGAATCGATCCATGATTTGACGGGGGTCAAGCCGGTCATTGCGGATGCGGCTTCCGAGGATACCGACTTCCTATGCGGAACGCTGGACGCGGCGGTGTGGACGACGCTAGGCGTGTCGAAGGAGAAGCTGGCCGGCATTGAGCGGGAAGGCTATCTCATCGAGAATGCGAATAGCCAAGGCCGTTCCCGCTTGCTGCTCATCGGCGGGTCGGATGCAGGCGTCCTGTATGGCGTCTATCATCTGCTTCGCATGATGCGCCAAGGCGAGGACTTGTCTGCGGTCTCCGTGCTGGAGAATCCCGTGAATCCGATCCGCATGATCAATCATTGGGATAACGCGGACGGCAGCATTGAGCGCGGTTACGCGGGCAAGTCGATCTTTTATCGGGGCGGACAGTTCTTGGCTGACAAGTCGAGGGTGCGTGACTACGCCCGGCTGATGGCTTCGATCGGCATCAATTGCATCTCGATCAATAACGTGAACGTGCACGAACGGGAGACGCGGTTCATTACCGAGGACAGCTTGCCGGAAGTGGCCCGCGTAGCGGATATATTCCGCAGCTATGGGATCCGACTATTCTTGAGCATCAACTTTGCCGCACCGATCGAAGCAGGCGGACTGGACACGGCGGACCCGCTGGATACCCGGGTAGGCGATTGGTGGGCGAGGACGGCCGATGCCATCTACCGTGCCATTCCGGACTTCGGCGGCTTCGTCGTCAAAGCCGATTCGGAGCATCGTCCCGGACCGTTCACGTATGGGCGCGACCATGCGGACGGCGCGAATATGCTGGGCGATGCGCTGGCGCCGCATGGCGGGCTCGTCATTTGGCGCTGCTTCGTATATAACTGCATGCAGGACTGGCGGGACCGCAAGACGGATCGGGCGAGAGCGGCTTATGACCATTTTCAACCGCTGGATGGCCGCTTCCGCGATAACGTGCTGCTGCAGATCAAGAACGGGCCGATGGACTTCCAGGTCAGGGAGCCGGTATCTCCGCTCTTAGGCGCGCTGCGCAGGACGAACCAGCTGCTGGAATTCCAGATTACGCAGGAATACACGGGTCAGCAGCGGCATCTCTGTTATCTGGTGCCGCAGTGGAAGACTGTGCTCGACTTCGATATGCATGCGGCAGGAGAACAATCGACGGTTCGGCGAATCGCGAGCGGCGAGCTGTTCGGCGCCGGACACGGCGGACTTGCGGCTGTCACGAATGTCGGCGATGACGACAATTGGACCGGGCACACGCTTGCGCAGGCGAACCTGTACGGCTACGGGCGCTTGGCATGGAATCCGGGCCTCGCGGCGGCAGCGATCGCGGAGGAATGGATTCGGCTCGCGATCGGACAGGACGATCAGGTCGTCGCCACGATTCTCGGCATGCTGATGGGCTCGTGGTCGATCTACGAGAACTATACGGCGCCGCTTGGCGTCGGCTGGATGGTCGCGCCGAATCATCATTACGGCCCGGATGTCGACGGTTACGAGTATTCGCGCTGGGGGACGTACCATTTCGCAGACCGTGACGGCATCGGCGTCGACCGAACGTCTGCCACGGGCACAGGCTACGCCTCACAGTATGCGGAGCCGGTCGCGGCGATCTACGAATCGCTCGAATCCTGCCCGGACGAGCTGCTGCTCTTCTTCCACCACGTGAAGTATACGCACCGGCTGCAGTCTGGCAATACCGTTATCCAGCATATTTACGATACGCATTTTGAAGGCGTCGATCAGGCTGACGGGCTCATCGATGCATGGTCTGCGCTTCAGGGTCAGCTCGATGATGAGATCTATTCCGGGGTGTTGGAACGACTCCGCCACCAAGCGGCTCATGCCCGAGAATGGCGCGACATTATCAATACTTACTTCTATCGCAAGTCGGGGATTCCGGACGCGAAGGGCAGAACGATCTACTAGGCGAGAGGGGCTATTCACGTGACGGCAAGCAAGGGCAAGGGAGCATTCGAGACAGGGCAATATCGCAACCTGTTCCTGGAGAACGGTTATGACGCTGCCGAGATCGATAACCGCGTGCAAGCGGTCTGGAGAGACTTGTTCGAAGGAGAAGACGCGACGCGCATCTATTTCCCCGTCGGCGATGATCTGGGCTACATGATGGACACCGGCAACCATGATGTGCGGACCGAAGGCATGTCGTACGGCATGATGATGGCGGTTCAGATGGACCGACGCGATATTTTCGATAGGCTATGGAAGTGGACGCATAAGTACATGTATATGACAGAAGGGGTGCATGCCGGATACTTCGCTTGGTCCTGCAACCTGGACGGCTCGCGCCGTTCTAACGGTCCTGCGCCGGACGGCGAAGAATATTTTGCGCTTGCGCTGTTCTTCGCCTCGAATCGGTGGGGAGATCGCGAGGCACCGTTCGACTATAGCGTGCAGGCGCGTGAAATTCTTCGAGCTTGCCTCCACAACGGGGAAGACGGCATCGGCTTCCCGATGTGGAACCCGGACAATAAACTGATTAAGTTCATTCCGAACTGCGAATTCTCGGATCCTTCGTATCACCTGCCTCACTTCTATGAGCTGTTTGCGCTCTGGGCGAACGAAGAGGATCGCGCATTCTGGAAAGAAGCGGCCGAAGCGAGCCGAGCGTATCTTCACGTCAGCTGCCATCCGATTACGGGGCTGGCGCCTGAATACGCCCACTATGACGGCACGCCGAACAACGAGAACGGCTACGGGCACTTCTTCAGCGATTCCTATCGCGTCGCGGCCAATGTCGGCCTCGACTACGAATGGTTCCGCGCGGATGAATGGCAGGTCGGAGAGGCGAACCGGGTTCAGGCCTTCTTCGCGGACAAGCAGCCGGACGATTACCGCCGCTATACGATTGCCGGCGAGCCGTTCGAAGAGAAGTCGCTGCATCCGGTCGGCCTGATCGCGACGAACGCAATGGCATCGCTAGCCGCGGACGGCCCGCATGCACGCGCGAACGTGGAGCTGTTCTGGAACACGCCGGTACGTACCGGGGACCGCAGGTATTATGACAATTGCTTATACTTGTTCGCCATGCTGGCACTGAGCGGAAAGTTCCGGATCTGGATGCCGAAGCAGTAGCAGCAGTAGAGCCGACAGGGTCGAATAGACGATTGATTACAACAGAAAGGACCGCCAGGGCGTATGATATGCCCTCGCGGTCCTTTCTTGCGTGCGCTTGGCAGCGCAGAACAGTTGATTTAAGCCTGGGCGCCTACGCTGACGCGGATAACGTTCCAGGAAGCTTTGCCGAGACGGGCGTTGATGCGATTGCCGTCAGCCTTGGCCGAGCCGTTCGCATGCGGCTGCACGCGGTTCGAGTCGACTGCCGAGTTCACGGCCTTCAGGTCATCGTTCTCGAGCACGAGATGCTCGATGATGCTGCAAGAACCGAAGCTGCGCAGGTCGACTTCAAGCGGCAGCGCGTTCTCGAGATCGCGATTGACGGCGAACACGGTTACTTCGCCCTTCTCTTCGTTGTATACCGCTACGGACTCCAGGTAAGGCACGTCCGTGATTTCCTTCGTGTCGTACTTCGGCGACTGAATGAGCGGGACAAGCGCTTGGCCGCGGCCGTATACGGAAGCGTGCATGTATGGGTAGAAGATCGATTGCGCCCACGCCTTGCCGCCGTTCTCGGTCATGATCGGCGCGATGACGTTGACGAGCTGCGCGAGGCAAGCCATCTTGACGCGGTCGGCATGCTTGAGCAGGCTGATCAGCATGCAGCCGACGAGCAGCGCGTCTTCCATCGTGTAGATGTCTTCCAGCTGAGGCGGCGCGACTTGCCAAGGATCCAGCTTCTTGTCCTGCGCATTGGAATGGAACCATACGTTCCACTCGTCGAAGGAGAGGAACATCTTCTTCTTGCTGCGCTTCTTGGCCTTCATGTAATCGCAGATCGCGATAACGCTCTTGATGAACTCGTCCATCTGCAGCGAGCGGGCGAGGAACGTCGGCGTATCGTTATCCGGGTTGCCGTAGTATTGGTGGAGCGACAAGTATTCGACGTGATCATACGTGTGATCCAGCACGGTTGCTTCCCAATCGGCGAACGTCGGCATGCCGAGACCGGAGCTGCCGCAAGCGACCAGCTCGATCGTCGGATCGACCCATTTCATGACTTTCGCGGATTCGAGGGCGGCGCGGCCGTATTCAGCGGCGGTCTTATGACCGATCTGCCAAGGGCCGTCCATCTCGTTGCCCAGGCACCACGTCTTGATGTTATGCGGGTTCTTGTAACCGTGGCTGACCCGCAGATCGCTCCAATAGGAACCGGATGGGTGGTTCGCATACTCGACGACTTGGCGCGCATCTTCCACACCTTGCGTGCCGAGGTTGATCGCCCACATCACTTCGGTGCCTGCGGATCTGCTCCAGTCGACGAACTCATTCATGCCAAAGGAGTTCGGCTCAACGGTGCGCCATGCCAGCTCCAGGCGATTCGGACGCTTGTCCTTCGGGCCGACGCCGTCCTTCCAATCGTAGCCGGACACGAAGTTGCCGCCCGGATAACGCACGATCGGAACCTGCAATTGCCGAATCAATGCCAGAACGTCCTTGCGGAAGCCTTGCTCGTCCGCTTCGGGATGTCCAGGCTCATAGATGCCGCCGTAGACGGCGCGTCCGAGATGCTCGATGAAGGAACCGTACAATCGTTCATCAATGTCGCCGATGACAAAATCCTTATCCACGGTCATGCGTGCGGAATGCTGGGTCACTCAAGATCACTCCTATATCGATTAATAATAATGTTTATTCGGATCGATTAGATCCCTATATCTATTAAAGTAAAAAGGCAGATAAAATGCAAGTATGAATTGCTTTTTTGCAGGATTTATGGTTATATTAATTCAAAATTAGGGTGAGCGGAGTGAATAGCCATGATTCGAGCATCGACCGATCAACGATGGCTGCCTCTCTATGAGGCGCTGGCAAGCGAAGTGCGTCTGAGGATGTTGGATATTTTGGCGGACGGTCCGCTTAACGTGAAGGATCTAGCCGGACAATTGCAGCTGAGCAGCGCAATATTGAGCATGCATGTGCGCAAGCTGGAGCAGGCCGGCTTGATTCGAACGGAGATGCGGCGGGTGAACGGGGGGACGCACAAGCTGTGCCGGCTGGCGGAGAGCGAGGTGACGATCCGGCTGCCGCAAGAGGGCGGACGCGAACGGCAGTACCATGAACAGACGATCCCCGTCGGGCATTACACCTCGTTCGAAGTGCAGCCTACCTGCGGGCTGGCGACGCGCGAGAAGGTGATCGGCCAATTCGACGACCCGCGGTATTTTCTGGAGCCTGAACGGGTGAGCGCCGGCATCCTGTGGTTCGGCAAGGGATACGTGGAATACAAGACGCCTAACTATTTGCTCTCGGGCCAGAAGCCGACGGAGCTTGAGATTTCGGTCGAGATCGCCTCGGAAGCGCCGGGCACGAACGACACATGGCCCTCCGACATTCGGTTCTACGTGAACGACGTCCTGTTGGGCGAATGGACGAGTCCCGGCGATTACGGCGGCGAGTCCCGCGGGCGCTACACGCCGGCATGGTGGAACGTGAACCAGTACGGCCTCTGGAAGGTCATCCGAGTCGGCGAGCAGGGCACTTACATCGACGGTCAGCGGATCTCGGATACGGCCATCCAAGACCTGAAGCTCGAGAAGCACTTCTGGACGCTGCGCTTCGCCGTGGAGGATGATGCCCAGCATGTCGGCGGGCTGACGCTCTTCGGCGCAGGGTTCGGCAACTATAACCAGGATATCCGATTCCGCGTGTACTACGGCGAGCATGATTAGGCGGACATGCGCCATGACGTCGCTAGTCGATCGGAATCTGAGCGAAGAGGCGGGCCGCCGCAGACAGCGGCTCGCCTTTTCGCGTGCAGCGGACGATCGGATTGCGGGTGTGGACTTCCGGTACGGAGACGACAGCCAGCTCGCCGCGCTTCAGGTCATCCCTGACCTCTAGGGAGGAGACGAAGGTGATGCCATAGCCTTCCTTGACGGCACGGATCGTCTCGCTCAGGCCGTTCACCTGGAGGCCGACACGCGGCGATCCTGCATTCAGCAGGCTGCAGCAGGCGAGCAGCTTCTCGCGAGAGGAGCTTCCTTCCTCGCGAATGACGAACGGCTCATGGATGAGCGTATGGAGCGAGGCCGTGCCGCCCGCGAGCGGATGGCCGGCATGCACGACGAACAGCATATCATCCTCGAGCACGAGCTTGCCCTCGATGGAGGGCGGCACTTGACGTCCCCCGCCGATGAAGGCGAGATCGACCTCGAACGTCTGCAGCAGGTCATAAGCATGCTTGGAATTGGTCGAGGTCAGCTCAACCTCGACTTGATCGAATGCGCGCTTGTACCGCGCGAGCATGCGAGGCAGCAGGAAATTCGCGGGGAGGTAAGTAGCCGCGATCCGCAGCTTGCCGCGCGTGCCTGCCTTATATGCCGCAATTGACCGTTCCATCTCGGTCTCGAGCGCGAAGAGGCGGCCGGCTTGCTCTGCGAGCATCTGACCGGCCTCCGTCAGCAGGATGCCTCTCCCGCTCGGCGCCAATAGTGCAATGCCCAGCTCTGACTCCAGCCGCTTAATGGATGTCGTGACGGCCGGCTGACTGATGTGGAGCGACTCCGCTGCGCGAGTCACGCTGCCCTCCCTGGCGGCAGCCAGGAATAACCGCAGGCTGTGAAGATTCATTCGATTGGCCCCCTCCTTCAATTCATAACTTATATTTATGGAATGATGAAATAGATCTATTATACTTATCGTTCAACTGCCTCTATTCTAATAGGAGATGAAAGCTGCCGCAATCGGCAGCTTCGAAGAGGAGGAAGAACGGGATGAAGGAATCGGGTCGAATGAAGTTGGTCTGCACGGCATGCGAGAGGCGATATGCGATCGAACGGCCAGAGCTGGCTTGCAGTTGCGGGGGGCTGCTGGAAGTCGAGTACGATCGAAGCGGGTATGATGCGGAGCGGTTGAAAAGGCTGTTCCGAGACCGGCTGTCCGAACGGATGTCGCCTGCTGCCAGCGGCGTATGGCGCTACAAGGAGCTGATCCATCCGGACCTGGACGAGGCCCATATCGTAACGAAGTACGAGGGCAATACCGGTCTCTACGCTTCAGAGTCGGTCCGGAGGCATGCGGGGATCAGGCAGCTGTGGCTCAAGGCGCAGAGCGAGAATCCGAGCGGCTCGTTCAAGGATAACGGGATGACCGCAGCGGTCTCGCATGGCCGTTCGCTCGGTTACCGGAGGTTCGCCTGCACCTCGACTGGCAATACCTCTTCCTCGCTTGCGATGTATGCGGCACTGGCAGCGGCAGAGGCCGTGATTCTCGTGCCGAGCAAGGATATCTCGCTGAATAAGGTGCTTCAGACGATCGGATACGGCGGCCGTGTATATCCGATTCATGGGACGTATGACGACGGCGTCCGTTATCTGCGCGAGCATGCGGAAGAGTTGGGCCTCTACGTGTGCAATTCCATTAACCCGCTGCGGATCGAGGGGCAGAAGAGCATCCTGTTCGAAGCGGCGCAGCAGCTCGATTGGTCGCTGCCCGATTGGATCGTGCTGCCCGGCGGCGCGCTAAGCAATGCTACCGCGCTGGGGAAAGCCCTTCGCGAGTTGAAGGACCTGGGCTTCATCGCGAAGCTTCCGCGCATCGCGATCGTGCAAGCGGAGGGCGCGAGTCCGTTCCATCGTATGATCGAGGGGAAGGAGCCCGAGCTTGTGCCTGAGCCTAACCCGCGTACATGCGCATCTGCGCTTAACATCGGACATCCGCCCAGCTGGCGCAAGGCAAGACGAGAGCTCGAGCGATTGGCAGGCGTGACCGTGTCGGTCAGCGATCGCGAAATTATGGAGGCGAAGCATGTGATCGACCGCAGCGGCATCGGCTGCGAGCCTGCTTCGGCCGCAGGCGTAGCCGGGTTGCGCAAGCTCGTCGCCAGCGGCGTGGTCGATAAGGAGCAATCCGCGATGTGCATCTTAACGGGACATATGCTGAAGGATACGGAGATCATGCGCGGCAGCGATGATGCCGACAGCGATGAAGGAAGCTTGTCGCTTGAAGAGCTGCATGCGAAGTTAACCGCGGTTCGTTCATAACGATTAACTATTAAGTATATTTATTCTATATATTTCCACAATAACCCGCACTTGTGATACAACAGAAGTATTCTAGGAGATCGGGGTGGATGAGATGGATCACAAGCAGGGGATGGATACGGGATCGGCTGCCGGCGCAGCGGCGAATCAATGGGAGGCTGCGCGATACGATGCCTACATGCCGTTCGTGTCGGAGGGCGGCATGGATTTGATCGACATGCTGGACGCGAAGCCGGGGGCATTCATTATCGATTGGGGCTGCGGGACAGGTGACCTGGCAGCGCAAATCGCGGATCGCGGAGCCGAGGTGTTCGGGATCGACTTTTCCCGGGAAATGATTGAGGAGGCGGTACGCAAATACCCGGCTGTCCGCTTCGAGCAAGCGGACGGACAACGGTACGTATCCGCCCGCCAGGCGGATGCCGTGTTCAGCAATGCAGCGCTCCATTGGATGCAGGATGCGGAGGGCGCGGCCGCATCGATTGCCGCATCGCTGCGACAGGGCGGGCGATTCGTGGCGGAATTCGGCAGCGCTGGCAATATCGCGGCGATCCGAGAGGGGCTTGAGGCGGCATTCTCGGTGATCGGCGCGGCGGATCGGCTGCGCTTCCCGTGGTATTTCCCGTCGGTCGGACAATATACGAC
>JAEWJS010000076.1 GCA_023386495.1 Bacillota bacterium
GTTCACGATCGCGCTGTTCGGCGCGTTCAGCGCGGGCAAGTCCTCATTCGCCAACGCGCTGATCGGCGACAGCGTGCTGCCGGTATCGCCGAACCCGACCACGGCCGCGATCAACCGCATCGTGCCGCCGACGTCGGAGCGGCCGCACGGCTCTGCCCGCGTCATCATGAAGCGGCACGAAGCGATGCTGGACGATGTCCGCCATTCGCTGACGATGCTCGGCGAGGATGCAAGCGGTGACGATATCGGCAGGCTGCTCGAAGCGGTGCGCCCGTTGTCGCCCGGCAAGCTGCATCCGGGCGGTCGGCCGCACTACAGCTTCCTGAAGTCGGCGCTGGCCGGCTGGGACACGTTCGGTAAGCTGCTCGGCCAAGAGATCCAGGCCGACGGCGACGAGTACCGGCGGTTCGTCGCCGAAGAATCGCGCTCGTGCTTCGTGCAGGAGATCGAGCTTCACATCGATTGCCCGCTGACCGCGCAAGGCGTCGTGCTGGTCGATACGCCTGGCGCGGACAGCGTCAACGCGCGGCACACGGATGTCGCGTTCCACTATATCAAGAACGCGGACGCGATTCTGTTCGTGACGTACTATAACCATGCGTTCTCGCAAGCGGACCGTCAATTCCTGCTTCAGCTCGGCCGCGTGAAGGAGCAGTTCGAGCTGGACAAAATGTTCTTCATCGTCAACGCCGCCGATCTGGCCGCGAGCGAGGAGGAGCTGCAGGGCGTGCTCAAGCACGTGGAGCATAATTTGCTCCAGCACGGCATTCGCTTCCCGCGCACGTATCCGGTATCCAGCCTGCAGGCGCTGGACGCCAAGCTGACGGATGACGAGACCGGCTTGCAAGCCTCCGGCATCGCCGCCTTCGAGCAGGCGTTCACGTCGTTCACTGCGGACGATCTGGGCGGCATGGCCGTGCAGGCAGCGGAGCGGGAGATCGAACGGGCAACAGGGATCGTCGCAGGCTGGATCGACGCCGCGGGCAAGGATGCAGCGAGCCGGCAGCGCGAGCTGAACGAGCTGCAAGCGAAGGTGGGCGCGGCACTGAGCCGCGTATCCGAGGCTTGCCGCTCCGCCGCGTTCGAGCCGCTTCGCGAGGAGCTTGCCGAGCTGCTGCATCATGTGCTGCAGCGCGTGCGGTATCGGTTCGGCGACCATTATAACCTGGCGTTCCACCCGTCTGCGCTGCAGGACGACGGCCGCGATCTGCGCAAGATGACATGGACCTGCTGGCTTGAGCTGCAGCAGTTGCTGCGCCAGGAGCTGACGCAGGAGCTGCAAGCGACCTCGCTGCGCATGGACAACAAGCTGGCTCGTCTCGCTGCGCAGCTCTACGACACGACTGCAGCCGACAGCGGCGCCGAGCTTCCCGGGTTTGCGCCGGCGGCATTCGAGCCGGTTATTCCGCAGGCACCTGCGACGGGAGAAGGCTGGGAGACCGACGTCGTGGAGGACCGCTTCCTGTGGAGCCGGTTCAAAAATCCGAGAAGCTTCTTCGAAGGCGAGGGCAAGTCCGCGCTGAGAAGCGAGCTGGACAGTCTGCTGACGCCGGAGATGAAGCGCTGGATGGCCGGCGTCGAAACGCAATGGCAGGACGCATACCGCGCGAATTGGGAGACCGTCGTCGGCATGGCCGAAGAGCGGCTGGCCGATGAGCTGCGCGATTATGCAAGCGGGATCGCGGCCTCGCTCAGCGATGCGGTTCAGCCGGAGACGCTGCGTTCGCTGCACGAGCAGCTGGCGGCAATCGTATAGCTGGCAGACAGCAGCTCGTTCGGTGAGCCCTCGGCACGGAATATCACGATTTTTTCACGCATTTATACAGATGCAACCTTTGCGCTGATGCCGGCGCAAAGGTTTTTTTATGCTTAGATAAGCCCGTACGGCAATTCGGGAGCAATACCGAGATGTTGGCAATGAAACGCGACGATTTGTTCGATTTCAACCTATCCTTGCTGGCAAATGTGACGAATTGATGGCATAGCGTCGAATATCGCCTCCAATCCCGTTTGCCGGGTTATCTTGAAGCTGATACGATGCAAGCATGCTCTGCAACACCAACTAACGGAAATAGGGGAGATTGTACATTGGACGTGTTTAGGCAACTGAAGCAGTTCTATTGGCCGGACCGAAGACTGCTCGGCATCTCGATCTTCGCCTTGATGTGCGCCACGGCACTCGGGTTGGTCTATCCGAACATGCTGCGGTATCTGATCGACGAAGTCATTATGAAGGAACAGTACGGGCTTGTGCCGACCGTTGCGCTGACCGTCGTCGGCGTCATCGCGGTCAAAGCTTCCATGCAATTTGTACACGGTTTCACTGGCGGGCGGCTGGGCAACAAGGTCGCGTTCCGGCTCAGAGGCGAGCTGTATCAGAAGCTGCAGTATCTGTCGTTCCAGTATTACGACACGGCCAAGACAGGCGACCTGATGTCGCGCCTGACCGCGGATCTCGAAGCGATCCGCAACTTCGCGGGTTTCGGCTTCGCGCAGATTCTGAACATGTTCCTGATGGTCGGCTTCGGCAGCGCCATGATGCTGTCGATCCACTGGCAGCTGACGCTCCTCACCTTCGTCACGATCCCGTTCCTCGCCTTCACGGCGGTCCGCTTCGAACGCAAGATCCATCCCGGCTTCCGCGAGATGCGGGTCGCGATGAGCAAGCTGACGACTGCGGTGCAGGAAAATATTACGGGCGTACGGACGGTCAAATCGTTCGCGCGCGAGTCGCATGAGGTGAGCAAGTTCACTTCCCGTAACGATGAGTACAAGGAGAATCAGCTGAATGTCGCGTTTACTTGGGGACGGTTCTTCCCAGGCATGGAGCTGCTCGCCAGCAGCTGCGTCGTCATTCTGCTCGTCTTCGGCGGCACGCTCGTCATCCAGGAACAGCTGACGCTCGGTTCGCTAGTCGCGTTCTTCAGCATGACCTGGTACATTATCGGGCCGATGTGGATGCTCGGCTTCCATATCAATAACTATACGCAGTCCAAGGCATCCGGCGAACGGGTGCTCGAGATTCTGAACCAGCATGTCCATGTGAAGGACGCGGCGACGGCGGTTGCCGTCAATCCCGAGCATGCGGCGGGCCATGTGCGGTTCCAGGACGTGACCTACAATTATCCGGATAAATCGCCGGCCATTCACGATCTGACGATCGACGCGCCGGCCGGTTCGGTCATCGGCTTCCTGGGCTCGACCGGCTCCGGCAAGTCCACGGTCATCCAACTGCTCATGCGCGCTTATAACGTCAAGCAGGGCACGATTCTGGTCGACGGCATCGACATTCGCAATCTTACGCTTACGAGTCTTCGCGCAATGATCGCCCCGGTGTTCCAGGAGACGTTCCTGTTCTCGGCATCGATCCGCGACAACATCGCCTACGGCATGGCGTCCTATACGATGGACGACGTCATTCGCGCGGCGAAGCTGGCCAAGGCGCATGACTTCATCATGGAGCTGCCGCTCGGCTACGACACGGTCGTCGGCGAACGCGGCATGGGATTGTCCGGCGGCCAGAAGCAGCGGATCTCCATTGCAAGGGCATTGATCAAAAATCCGCGCATCTTGATTCTCGACGATGCGACCAGCGCCGTCGATATGGAGACCGAGCATGAGATTCAAGCCGGCTTCAAGGAGGTCATGGCAGGGCGGACGACGTTCATCATCGCGCACAGGATCTCTTCGCTGCGGCATGCCGACGAGATTCTCGTACTCGATGAAGGGCGCGTCATCCAGCGGGGCACGCATGACGAGCTTATCGCGATGCCGGGACACTACAGGGATACGTACGACATCCAATATGCGGACCGCCCTAGCGGCACGGACGAGGCATCGGAGAGGAGGGTCGCGAATTGAGCCAGCAGCATACACATACGGAAGCGCAAGCGGACGAACAAGCGAAGCAGCAAGAGGCGAACGCGAACATCAAGAATGAACGGTTCGTCTATCAAGACGACGAGCTGATCGAGAAACCGTTCAACTGGAAGCAGCTCGGCCGGCTGGCGCATTATCTGAAGCCGTACAAGAAGCAGCTGCTGCCGGTCATCATCGTCATGATGGTGCTGGGCACGCTGACGCGGCTGGCGGTTCCTTCTATTATTATATTGGCGATCGACGAAGCGATCGCGCCGAAGAACGGCGACCCGAGCTTATCGTTGCTCTACACGTATGCGGCGATCATTCTAGGCTTATATCTTATTCAATGGGCAACGAACACGTACCGGATCCGCTACACGAACATGATCGGCCAACGCGTTATTTTTGACCTGCGGCATGATCTGTTCACTCACATCCAGAAGCTGTCGTTCCGATTCTACGACAAGCGCCCGGCAGGCTCCGTCCTCGTGCGCGTCACGAACGACGTGAACGCGCTGCAGGATCTATTCACGAACGGAATCGTGAACCTGCTGATGGACTGCGTGCAGCTCGTCGGCATCGTCGTCCTGCTGCTCGTCTTGAACTTCAAGCTCGGGCTCGCGATCATGATCACCGTGCCGCTGATGTTCCTCGTCTCGACCTCGCTGCGCAAGCGGATTCGCTTCGCCTGGCAGGACGTGCGGACGAAGCAGTCCCGTATCAATTCGCACCTGAACGAGAGCATCCAGGGCATCAAGGTGACGCAGGCCTACGTGCAAGAGAAAGCGAATATCGGCTACTTCAACCAAATGAATACCGTGAACATGAAGGCTTGGCACAAGGCGTCGGCGATGAACCAGGCATTCGGACCGGTCATCGAGATGACGTCGGCGGTCGGCACGCTGATCCTGTTCTGGTACGGCTCGCACCTCGTGCAGGCCGGCGTCGTGACGGTCGGTCTCCTGGTCGGCTTCGCCAACTATATCGGTAACTTCTGGGAGCCGATCAACCGGCTCGGCCAGATGTATTCGCAGCTCCTGATCGCCATGGCATCGTCCGAACGAATCTTCGAATTCATGGACGAGAAGCCGACGGTAGGCGAGCAGGACAAGGCGCGCGAGCTGCCCGAGATTCAAGGGGCCGTATCGTTCGACCGCATCGTATTCGAGTACGAGAAGAACCGGCCGGCGCTGAAGGGCATCAGCCTGGACGTGCAGGCGGGCCAGTCGATCGCGCTGGTCGGGCATACGGGATCGGGCAAAAGCACGATCATTAACCTGCTATGCCGTTTCTACGACCCGGTCGAGGGCAGCGTGAAGATCGACGGGATCGATATCCGCGATGTCACGATCGAGAGCCTGCGTTCGCAGGTCGGCATCGTGCTGCAGGACACGTTCATTTTCTCCGGCACGATCCGGGACAATATTCGCTACGGACGGCTCGATGCAACGGATGAGGAGATCGTGATGGCGGCCAAGGCAGTCAACGCGCATGACTTCATCATGGGGCTGCCGGACGGCTACGATACCGAGGTGCAGGAACGCGGCAACGTGCTGTCCATGGGGCAGCGGCAGCTCTTATCGTTCGCACGCGCGCTGCTCGCGGATCCGCGCATTCTCATCTTGGACGAAGCGACGGCGAGCATCGATACGGAGACCGAGGTCAAGATCCAGGACGCGCTTCGCACGCTGCTGTTCGGGCGGACGTCATTCATTATCGCGCACAGGCTGTCCACGATCCGGCATGCGGACAACATCGTCGTGCTGGACCACGGACAGATCGTCGAGCAGGGCGATCACGACGAGCTGATGCGTCAGCGGGGCGTGTATTACGGCCTGATCGAAGCGCAGTATCGCTTCTTGTCGGCGTAACTTGATTTTTGACGAAAGAACCTCCACAATGGAAGAAAAAAGCAGTCTGAACGCATCAGGTTTCATAAGGTGCGGCAGGCGATGGCTTCCAGGAGGTTCTTTTTGTTGTCGTCATCCATCCCTAATCTATCGTCGACTAGACGCATGCTGCTGCTCGGCTCCGGCGAGCTGGGCAAGGAAGTCATCATCGAGGCGCAGCGCCTCGGCATCGAGACGATCGCGGTCGATCGCTACGAGAATGCGCCGGCCATGCAGGTCGCGCATCGCAGCCATGTGATCGATATGCTGGACGGATCCGCGCTTCGCCGCGTTATCGAGAGCGAGAAGCCGGACCTGATCGTGCCGGAGATCGAAGCGATTGCGACGGATACGCTCGTCGAGCTGGAGCAGGAGGGCTATCGGGTCATTCCGACCGCGCGCGCCGCGCGGCTGACGATGGACCGCGAAGGCATTCGGCGGCTCGCGGCTGAGACGCTGGGTCTGCCGACCGCGCCGTATCGGTTCGCGGATTCGCTGGAAGAGCTGCGCGAGGCTGCCAGTGAGCTGGGCTTCCCATGCGTGATCAAGCCGATCATGAGCTCTTCCGGCAAGGGGCAGAGCGTCTGCCACTCGGAGGCCGAGACCGAGGCTTGCTGGAATTACGCGATGGAAGGCGGTCGCGCGAAGCGGCAGCGGGTTATCGTTGAAGGCTTTGTTCGCTTCGAATCGGAAATTACGCTGCTGACCGTGCGCTCAGTATCGGGCACCTCGTTCTGCGCTCCGATCGGGCATGTGCAGCGGGATGGCGACTATATCGAGTCATGGCAGCCGCATGAGGTCAACGACCGGGATATCGAGCAGGCGGAAGCGATCGCCCGTGCAATCACGGACGAGCTAGGCGGTTACGGGATCTACGGCGTCGAGCTGTTCTTGACGCAGGACGGGGTGCTGTTCAGCGAGGTGTCGCCGCGTCCGCATGATACGGGCATGGTGACGATGGCCACGCAGGATCTGTCGGAGTTCGCGCTGCACGCCAGAGCCATATTGGGCCTGCCGATCCCGACGATCCGGCTGCTGACACCGGGTGCGTCCCACACGCTGAAGGCCGACCGCGAAGCGGCGGCAGGCGAGTTTCGAATTGCGGGCGTGGAGGACGCGCTTGCGCTGCCGAATACGCAGGTGCGCGTCTTCGGCAAGCCGGAGACGAAGGTCGGCCGCCGGATGGCTGTCGCGCTAAGCTCTGCGGCGACCGTCGAGCAGGCACGCGACACGGCGCGCCAGGCGGCGGAGTCGCTGCGAATCGAATACGAGTAAGGGAAGCCGGACAACGGGTTCCGGTACTGTACAGCGGGAGAGATCCCAGCTGTATCGTGCCGGCCGGTGTCCGGTTTGTTGTAGGCAGGCCGAGAGAACACCCGAACGCACGAACACCGACCTCAGACCATCCGCCCACCGAGCCTC
>JAEWJS010000127.1 GCA_023386495.1 Bacillota bacterium
AAGCCCGACAGCGTCATCAATACATTGCGCAGCGTATGGTAGGCCGCGATCTTATCAGCCGACAGGCCGCTGCCCCAGAACCGGTCGCGCGAACGGCGGATGTACCAGTTGCTTAATTCATCCACGAATGCTTCGATTTCCTTGGCTGGATTCAGGAAGTCGTTGGCATCGAGCCCTTTGACCACCTGCTTCGTCAAGCTGTTCAGCCGGGATACGATCCAGCGGTCAAGCTTGTTCGCCGCGCCCGCAGCCGACCCGTCAAGCGGATGCTGCGCAGGATCGAAGCCATCGATCGACGCGTACAGCGCATAGAAAGCGTGCGTGTTCACGATCGTGTCGATCACCTTCGACTTCGCCTCTCCGACGATGCCGCGCGAGAATCGCTTGCTGTTCCACGGCGCACTGTCCGCCAGCAGCGCCCAGCGGAACGCATCGGTACCATACTCGTTGATGATCTCCCACGGATCGATGACGTTCCCCTTCGACTTGGACATCTTCTGCCCGTTCTCGTCCAGGATGTGGCCGGTGGAGATGACAGCCTTATACGGCGCTCGGCCGTTATATAGCGTCGAGACGGCCAGCAAGCTGAAGAACCAGCCGCGCGTCTGATCGATGCCTTCGCAGATGATGTCCGCCGGGTACTGCTCGGCGAAAGCCGCTTCGTCGCCGAACGGGTGATGATGCTGCGCGAACGGCATCGAGCCGCTGTCGAACCAGACATCGATCACTTCCGAAGTGCGCGTCATCACGCCGCCGTCGCAATGCGGGCAAGTCAGTTGAACCTCGTCGACGTATGGCTTATGAAGCTCCAGATCCTCCGGAATCGGACGAACCGAACGGCTCCGCAAGTCCGCATGGCTGTCCGGCGCATACTCGCCTTTGCAGTCCGGACATACCCATACGTTAAGCGGCGTTCCCCAATAGCGATTGCGGCTGATGTTCCAATCGACCAGATCCTCGAGGAATTTGCCGAAGCGCCCCTCGCGGATATGGCCGGGGTACCAGTCCACGCCGTTATTGTTCGCGATGAGCTGGTCCTTGACGGCTGTCGTCTGGATGAACCAGCTCTCGGTCGCATAATAGAGCAGCGGCGACTTGCAGCGCCAGCAGAACGGATAGCTGTGCTCGTAGCGTTCCTTGGAGAAGAGCAGTCCCTTCTCGCTCAGCTGCCGCACGATGTCGATGTCGCAATCCTTCACGAAGCGGCCTGCGAAGTCCGTCACTTCATCCGCGTATTTGCCCGCGGCATTCACCACGTTCAGCATGCTGATGCCGTTCTGGCGAGCCACCCGATAGTCGTCTTCGCCGTGCGCAGGCACGATATGCACGATGCCCGTACCGCTTGCGTCGCTGACAAAATCGCCCGCGATGACGACATGGCCCTTCTCGATCGGCACGTAGCGGAACGGCGGTTCGTAAGCAAGACCGACCAACTCGGCGCCGCGAACCTGACCGATAATCTCGTAGTCTTCCTTCAAGACGGATGCGGCAAGCGCTTCGGCAACGATATAGGTTTCGCCGTCTTTCCGCGCGCGAACGTAAGGCAGCTCCGGATTGACAGCAAGCGCCACGTTCGCAGGGAGCGTCCACGGCGTCGTGGTCCAAGCGAGGATCGACTCGCCGGATGCCAGCTTGAACTTCACGGTCGCGCTAAGATCCTTCACGTCCTCGTAGCCTTGCGCGACTTCATGCGAGCTGAGCGTCGTCTGACAGCAAGGGCAGTACGGACTGACGCGGTGACCGCGGTAGAGCAGCCCCTTCTTGTGAATCGTCGCGAGAATATGCCAGACGCTCTCGATGTAGCGATTGTCGAGCGTGATATACGGAGTATCCATATCCGTCCAGTAGGCAATCGCTTCGGTCAGCTCCCGCCACTGGCGCTCATATTCGAACACGCTGTCTTTGCACTTCTTCACGAAGGCTTCGATGCCGTAGTTCTCGATCTCTTGCTTGCCAGAGATTCCCAGCTGTTTCTCGACCCCCAACTCGACCGGCAGGCCATGCGTATCCCAGCCGGCCTTGCGGACGACGCGATAACCGGACATCGTCTTGTAACGGCAGATGAAATCTTTAATAACCCGTCCCAATACATGCCCGATATGAGGTGCGCCGTTCGCGGTCGGCGGCCCTTCGTAGAAGACGAAGTTCGGCTTGCCGGCACGATGCTCGATCGATCGCCGGAACGTGCCCTCTTCCTTCCATTGGTTCAACACTCGCAGTTCGCGGGCCCGGGCCCGCTCTTTCACGTCTACGCGCTGCATGATTCATCTTCCTTTCGTTCGTGTAAATCAAAACAAAAAAGACCCGTCCCAGTAAGGGACGAGTCTCTAGCTCGCGTTACCACCCTCGTTCCGCTCCCTACCAGCATACCCAGAACGGGCATGCATCAAGCGAACGGCGCTTAAGCAGCAGGCCAACGGTATCTTGCCTGCGTTCCGGTTAACGGCGGACGGCCGGCGCTGCTTACTGGATCCGTTCAGCGGCGCTTCTACCTCGATGATATTCGGCACGCGTTCCGAACGCTGGCTTGCAGCAAGCACCAGCTCTCTGTGGATCGTCCACGCGGCCTACTCGTTCTCGGTCAATGAATTTAAGATTTCGTTATGCATATAGTTATACGCTTCTTACCCGCGCATTGTCAACTCGCGGTCCGCCTATTCCCGCTCCAGCGCTTCGCGAGCCTCGCGCCCTTCGCGCTGCAGCAGGCTGCCGCCTTCGAGCGTATCCCAGCCGTCTTGGCTGAGCAGATCCAGCTGCGCTTCGACGAGCGTCCGGAACCGAGCGCGATAGATCGACGCCTGCTTCTTCAGCTCTTCGACCTCGAGCGCGACCTTCCGCGACTTGGACAGCGCCTCGTTGATGATCCGGTCCGCGTTCTTCTCCGCTTCCTTAATGATCAACTGCGCTTCCTTCTTCGAGTTGTTCTTCACTTCATCCGCCGCTTCCTGCGCGACGATAATCGTCTTGCTCAGCGTCTCCTCGATGTTCGAGAAGTGATTGAGCTTCTCCTGCAGGTTAAGCGCTTGGTTCTGCAGTTCCTTGTTCTCGCGGATGAGCGCCTCGTAGTCCTTGATCACCTGATCGAGGAACTCGTTGACCTCGTCCTCGTCATAACCGCGAAGACGGCGTCCGAACTCTTTGTTATGTATGTCCAATGGCGTTAGCGGCATTGGCCCACCCCTCCTATGGTCCGATTGTGATTGCGATGCTTCTCTGAAAGCTTATTCGACGTCGAATCTTGAACGCTGGCGCGATTTCCGATGCTCACGTAGATCTGTCTACGCTCCGCTCCTCAATCGCTACCATCGTCCAACCTAAGCGTATGCTTCCGAAGCGGCGTTTCCCTCGGAAACGCTTGAGGCGCTGACAACCGGACTTTTTGAATTAGAACGTTAGAAAACTTTAATAAAAGAACTTTCGACGCTACCTTGCAAAATCCTGCATTAGGTTAAATAAATTTCCCTGCCTTTACGCGAATTCTGCCTTTTTTCGTCATGCCTTCGACGGATAGCATCTTGAACCGGCCCAGGCCTTGAAGCGAGACGACGTCCCCTTCCTTGAGCAGCGTGGACGGATCCTCTTCGGCCTTCCAGTTCACGCGGCAGCGGCCGGCACGGATCGGATCGACGATCTTGGCCCGACTGATGCGATAGACGTCGCTGGCAATGCCGTCCAGACGCAAAGAAGCCACCGTGAAGCTCATCTCTTCCAAATCCGGCTTGACTGTACGCAGCTGTTCGATCGGAAGAATGTCCGTCAGGACATGAGCCCGGTGCACTTGCCTCAAGTGGATGTTCATATAATCCGCGATCTCTTCTGCCACGAGGCAGTGGCAGCCGTCCGGGTGCACATGAATGTCCCCGACCCGGTCCCGCTTAATGCCGAGCCCCAGAATCGCGCCCATGTAATCCCCGTGATCCAGCTGCAGGTAGCTGTTGTCGCCCGATCGGACGGCCAGCACGACAATGTTCACGTTCTCGTCCTCGACATCCCGGTATGCTGGCGCCAGCACTGCTCGGCGCCGTTCCGCTTCCGGGTAGCCGCCGTCCAGCCGCAGCACGGCTTCCGGTTCGCGGTTCGCCAGCGTCGTCAAGATGAACGACTGCCGCGGATCCAAGAAGTCCGTAATCTTCGTCTCGTGCCGATGCGCGGCGCGTTCGACCCACTCCGCGGCGCGATCGACGAATGCCCGCTCATCCGGATGAAAGTGTGCATACAGATCATTCTTCATGCTATGGGTCACACGAAAAAGTCGATGACGGCGATAAGGCCTGCCGCGATGAATTGCAGGGCGAAGATCGCGACGATCGGCGAAATGTCCAGCATGCCGCCGATTGGCGGGATGAGCCGCCGGAACGGCGACAGGTAAGGCTCCACGAGCTTGCCGAGAATCTCGCCGATGAAGCTCTCGCGAGCGTTAGGCAGCCAAGACAGCAGGATGTAGGCAATGATCACGAATGTGTAAATTCTCTGTACGGTCATGATGAAATAAGCTATCTCAGACACGTGGTCACCTCATTTTGTTGGTTTCAAATTCCTCGGCCAGTATGTCCGTAATCGTGCCCGAAATCTCTACCGAATCCGGCGTGCACAAGAAGATGTTCGCGCCGAGTTTCGAGATCGTTCCGTTCAGCGCATAGACCGTGCCGCCGAGAAAATCGACGATGCGGATCGCATGCTCGGTGCGGACGCGCTGCAGATTGACGACGACGGAGCGCCTCGAACGCAGATGGTCCGCGATCTCCTGCGCTTCGTCGTACGAACGCGGCTCGGTTAAGACGACGCGCGCACTCTTCTGCGAATGGATGCTGACGACGTTGGCTTTAACATTCTTACGCTGCTCGAAGGCAGGCGTTTCAATCTCTTGCTCCTGGTCATGCTGAACGCGATCGCGGTCCAGCGTCTCCTCTTCGTCCTGCAGCCCCAGAAAGTTCATGAACTTGTTCATGACGCTCATGAATGCTCCTCCTCTTTCCCCACTAGAATCGTCCCCAGCCTAAGCCAGGTCGCACCTTCCTCAACCGCAATCTCGAAGTCGTTGGACATCCCCATCGACAGCCCGTCTGCCGATTCAGGCAGCACCGCAAGCGCATTGAGCTCGTCCCGCAGCCGCCGCAGCTCACGGAAGACCGGTCTAGTCGCCTCCGGCTCCGCCTCGTGAGGCGCCATCGTCATCAATCCTTCGATCTTGAGATTCGCAAGCTTCGAAATTGATCTTGCATAATCGAATAATTCGGACGGGGCAAGTCCGTGCTTCGTATCTTCGCCGGATACGTTAACTTGGATGAAGCAGGGAACCCGGATGCCGAGCTGCCAAGCCCGCTTATCGACCGCTTCCGCGAGCGACAGCCTGTCCAGCGAATGAATGTATGTAAACCTGCCGATAACGTCCTTGACCTTGTTCGTTTGCAGCGAACCGATAAAATGCCAGACAGGCGCAAGCCCGTCCCCTCGCGTGCCTTGCGTCTCTTGTATGGCCTGCCACTTGGCCTGGGCGTCCTGCCAGCGGTTCTCGCCGAGGTTCGCATAGCCGCCGTTCAGCGCCTCTAGAGCCGTCTCCGTCGATACGTATTTCGTTACGGCGATTACGCCGACATCGCCTCGGCTTCTTCCGCTCCTCGCACATGCCTCGCGAATCCGCCATTCGACCGCTTCTATTCTATCCTTCATGGACAATGGCCTTCCTCACCTCGATTTGATGCCGATGAAGCTCGCCATCCTGCCTGTCCGCCCTTGTTCGAGCCGATGCGAGAAGAACGCATCATGACGGCAGCCGGTACATCTAGTCGTTAATTCGATGTTCGTCGGCAATATTCCTGCTTTTATCATAATCTGTCGGTTTATTTCTTTCAAGTTCAGCATGGCCTTGCCTGATCCTGCCGGCTCCATCATCGTGCTCGGCTCCGCACCGGATGTCTCGCATAGCGCTTGGACCAACGGTTCCACTCGCGCGATTACCGGTTCGTCGACCTCATAGCAGCAGCTGCCGATCGACGGGCCGATCGCGCCCCGCAGCCGCGTCGGATCGCTCCCATACGCGTCCGTCATCTGCTCCACCGTCTTGCGGCCGATCTCCAGCACGGTTCCCTTCCAGCCGGCATGCGCGAGCGCTACCGCGCCATGCTCGGGGTCGTGGAAGAAGAGCGGCACGCAATCCGCGTAGAAGGATGTCAGCAAGATGTCCGGCACGTTCGTCATGACGGCGTCCGTATCCGGAATCGCGCTGTCCCGATCCGCCCTGCCGCGTCCGCGGTCTACGCGCTCCACGCGAAATACAGCATCGCTGTGAACCTGCTCGCCGCTTGTCCACGCCTCGAAGGGCCATCCGAGCGCTTCGGCAATTCGCTTGCGATTGCGAATAACGGCTTCCGGGCTGTCTCCCACGTGCAGGCCGCAGTTAAGCGAGGTCCACGGCTCGGAGCTGACACCGCCCTCGCGTCCCGTAATGCCTGCCGTTATGCCGGCAGCGTCCTCCATCCAGGATCGGAGCATGAACAGCGAGGGTCCATCCCCCGCTAAGCTATGTTGAAAGGGTTCCATCCGTCCATCACCTCTGGATACAGTGTACCATAACCTGTCGAATGAGGGGATATGAGGCAAGCCAGACACTCGGGATTGTTATCTTGCTATCTTGCAACCGGCTCATCCTCGTCCTGCCGATATTGCTTCGTATCGTCAAGCCTGACCAGCACGACATCCGTGCCGATCTTCACGATGTTCCGCCACGGAATGACGACGTCTGTCCCGCTGCTGAACAGCCCGAAGAACCGGCCGTAGCTCGGCACGACGATCGAATCGATCCGTCCTTGCCGCAGATCCAGCTCCAGGTCGCTGACTTGGCCGAGCTTCCTGCCGTCCACGATGTTGATGACGTCCTTCGTCTGAAAATCGGATATTTTCAATGCACCGTCACCACGCTCTCCCTGGTTGATGTTCATCCATCCTTCCGTATAAGTATATGTGGCCCAGCCTAGAAATGTCCTTCTCCATGAAAAAACCGCCCATATTAGGCGGTATGCAGCTCACTTTCGCAATTTAGGTTTTCACGTGCTTCTGCATCTGCTGGATCGCCGATTTCTCCAGCCTTGACACCTGCGCTTGGGAGATGCCGATTTCGTCCGCAACCTCCATCTGGGTTTTCCCCTCGAAAAAACGCATGGATAAAATCATCTTCTCCCGCTCGGCCAGCTTGTGCATCGCCTCCCGCAGGGCGATTTCTTCAATCCAGGAGACATCCTTATTCTTATCGTCGCTGATCTGATCCATCACGTAGATCGGATCGCCGCCGTCATGGTAGATCGGTTCGAAGAGCGATACCGGATCTTGGATGGCGTCGAGCGCGAACACGACATCCTCCTTGGGCACGCCGAGCGCTTCCGATATTTCGAAGATCGTCGGTTCGCGGGCATTCTTATTCGTTAGGCTGTCCCTGACCTGCAAGGCCTTGTAGGCGATATCGCGCAGGCTGCGGGACACGCGGATCGGATTATTGTCGCGCAGGTAGCGCCGGATCTCCCCGATGATCATCGGTACGGCGTAGGTGGAGAATTTGACGTTCTGGCCTAAATCGAAATTATCGATAGCTTTCATGAGGCCTATGCACCCGACCTGGAACAGATCGTCGACGAACTCCCCCCGGTTGTTGAACCGCTGAATCACGCTTAGCACCAAGCGCAGATTGCCGTTCACTAGTTTCTCTCTTGCTGCCAGTTCATTACGTGTCTGCAGCGCCGTGAACAGCTCGCGCATCTCGGCATTCGTCAGGACAGGCAGTTTAGCGGTATCCACTCCACAGATCTCTACTTTATTTCGGGTCAACGTGATTACCTCCCAAGGTGAAACATTAATGATCATTATCCCCTTGGGTTTCTTTTTTATTCCACGCATGCACAGTCGCACGCGCAGCCGCGCTGCTGGCCGCAATCGCCCGAAAACATTGATACAGCAGGGCTTAAGACGCTTCTATCATGCAAAAACAGCCTCCGCACGGGAGGCTGCCTCTAGACCATCTTATTGAATTCCTTGCGCAGCCGCTTGATGATCCGCTTCTCCAGCCGGGAGATGTAGGACTGCGAGATGCCCAGCAGATCGGCAACGTCCTTCTGCGTCTTCTCTTCGCCGTCCGTCAGCCCGAATCGCAGCTCCATGATCGTTCGTTCGCGGTCGGACAGCTTGTCAAGCGCCTTGTGCAGCAGCTTGCGGTCCACCTGCTCTTCGATATTGCGATAGATCGTGTCGTTCTCCGTGCCGAGCACATCGGATAACAGCAGCTCGTTGCCGTCCCAATCGATATTCAGCGGCTCGTCGAACGATACCTCGGTACGAATCTTGCTGTTGCGCCGCAGGTACATCAGAATTTCGTTCTCGATGCAGCGGGATGCATAGGTCGCGAGCTTGATTTTCTTCTCTGGGTCGAAAGTATTGACTGCCTTGATCAAGCCGATCGCGCCGATCGATACGAGATCTTCGATGTGAATGCCGGTGTTCTCGAATTTCCGTGCGATGTATACGACCAGCCGCAGATTCCGTTCAATGAGCATCGCGCGGATCGCGGAATCGCCGGAAGGCAGCTTCTCGAGCAAGAATTCTTCTTCTTCCCGCGTCAGCGGCGGCGGGAGCGCTTCGCTTCCCCCGATATAGTAGATTTCTTCGCTCTTTAACCCGAATAAAAATAAAATCCGGTAATAGTATAACTGCAGGACCAATTTCCATTTTACGATCATGCTACGCCAGTCCTCCCCGTCAGCAATTTCGATTGTCAGCCGGCGTCCCGGCTCTCAAGCAATGAGGGATGGACGATCGCTTGATACGTCCCGTCCGATACCAATTTTCCCCCATCCAGGCCGATTAGCACCTTGACCGCAACATAGCATGCGCCATCCTGCTCGATACGTACTTGATCCGGCTTCAAGGCAAGCATGAACTGCGTGCCTCGATTGATGCCGCGGTACGGCACCAGCCGCAATCGATCGCGCCAAGGACTGTCCTCTTCATCCAGCCCCGCTATCAATTGATCGACCTCCGAGGCACGGATCCGCGCAATCCATGACGGCGGCAGCTCGGCCTGCCAGATGGCCGCTTCCATGACCATCACAGGCGTCCGCGTAAGCGGGTCGTACAGCTGATTCCCCGTGTCCACGAGACCGGTGCAGGTTCGCTCCAGCCCGTCGATGACGACCGATACGACCGCCAGGTGCGACTGTGTTCGATCGACCCGCTTTCTTCCGCTCCATGTCGATCGATACACGTACAGTGCCGCCGCAATCGCGATGAACACGAAGACCAAGCTGTTCTTCAGCTCGAACCCAAGCCCGCCTGTCCGAGTAAACCATATGCCCTCCCACAGTTCACCCGAGCTCTGCAGCAAATAATGCAGTCCCAGCACGCCGCCCGCCGCGGCGAAGTTGACACCGTAGAATGCTGCAATATTCCGAACGTAATGCTGCAAGCTCCCGAAGCCGAATGCCGTCCACAGCATAAGCAAGGAGAGCGTGAATTTCAGAATGAACGTATACAGGAACGAGAGGGCCGGCGCGAACATCATCGCGACATAGCAGGCGCCGATGGCCGCTGCAGCCGCGATCCGCGGCAAGCGGGGACGAATGCCTCTTACCCATGCTGTCGTCAACAACACCGCCGCATCGATTGCCAGGTTCGATAGGAAGATAAGATCTACATATACGATCAGCAGGCCTCACTCTCCCGTCTTGCTCATGCTTGCAAGTGCGCTCGCCTATCTCGTGAGCGGCCTGAGATTAGTATAGAAGATGCCTCGTTCGTTGTCTGTCTAAACCCGTTGTCATACCCGATCTAGTTTTGTCGATGGGCATAGGTCGAAATTGCGCGAACAGCCTATCGTCCGCATGCGCTCTCTACACGAAAAAAGAGCAGCCGCCTCGCGAAATTTCGCGGGTGACTGCCCTTGAATGCTATGACGCTAGTGCCTATCGGTCGCCGCGCGGCCGATTGCGCAAAAATGCCGGAATATCGAGTTGATCGCCTGCAGGCGCGCTGCCGAACGGACGGATGTTCGGACCGCTTCCGGATGCTGGCCGTGCGGAGTCTTGCGAGGGCTCCGACGCAGTACCGCCCATGCCAGGATTGCGGCGAAGCGCATTGCCCTTCAGTTCGAAGCCGGTCGCGATGACCGTTACTTTGATGTCGTCCTTCATGTCTTCGTCGATGCTGGCGCCGAAGATCATGTTCACTTCCGGATCGGAAGCCGAGATGACGATCTCTGCCGCCTCGTTCACTTCATACAGCGAGAGGTTCGCGCCGCCCGTTATGTTCATGATAATGCCGCGAGCGCCGTCGATGGAAGTCTCGAGCAGCGGGCTCATAATCGCCTTGCGTGCCGCTTCGGCCGCACGGTTCTCGCCGTTGGCCATCCCGATCCCCATCAAGGCGGATCCGCGCTCGGACATGATCGTCTTCACGTCCGCGAAGTCGAGATTGATGAGACTCGGTTCCGCAATCAGGTCGGAGATGCCTTGTACCGCTTGACGCAGCACGTTATCCGCTTCGCGGAATGCTTCGAGCATCGGCGTCTTCTTATCGACGATCTCGAGCAGCCGGTCGTTCGGAATAACGATCAGCGTATCGACCTTCTCCTTAAGCGCCTCGATGCCGAGATCGGCTTGCGCGGAGCGCTTGCGACCCTCGAACGTGAATGGACGCGTCACGACGCCTACCGTCAGCGCGCCGCACTCCTTCGCGATCTCCGCAATGACAGGCGCTGCGCCCGTACCCGTTCCGCCGCCCATGCCGGCCGTTACGAATACCATGTCGGCACCCTTCAGGCGGCTGGACACCAGCTCGCGCGATTCTTCGGCGGCCTTCTTGCCGACCTCCGGATTGGCGCCTGCGCCGAGACCACGGGTAAGCTTGTCCCCGATCTGGAGCTTATGCTCGGACTTGGCAAGATGAAGCGCCTGCGCGTCGGTATTCACCGTTATGAATTCCACGCCCTTGACGCCATTATCGATCATTCGATTGACGGCATTGCTTCCGCCGCCACCGACGCCGATGACCTTAATCTGCGCCAGTTGTTCCATATCGAAATCGAATTCCAACATTGGTATGGTTCCCCCGATCAAATGAATTCGCTAAACATTTTCTTAAGCCGCTCAACCAGCCCAGGCTTGGACGGTGCAGATGCAGCAGCGTGAGGCTTGCGGGCTGCCGCCTTCTTGGCCGATCCTCCCGATCGGTTGCGCATGTACCGGGAGACGTACTGAATCATGCCTACTCCGCTCGTGAATGCCGGATCGCGAACGCCGATATAGTCCGGCACCGCAATCCGCACGCTCGATTCCAGCTCGCTCTGCGCGAGCGCGAGCACGCCCGGCATCGACACGGAACCGCCTGTCAGCACATAGCCGTTCACCTTGTCGCCGAAGCCCAGTCGCCGAACTTCTTCACGAACCAAGTGGAAGATCTCCTGCATGCGAGGCTCGATAATGTTCGCCAGATCCACTTGGGAGAATTCCTTCTCCACGTTGCTCCCCATGCGCAGTACTTTGAACTTCTGATCGTCCGCCGCATCGTCCACCAGCGCGCAGCCGAATTTCAGCTTAATCTTCTCGGCTTGCTCTGTCTGCGTGCGGAGGCCGTAGGAAATATCGTTCGTCACGTACTCGCCGCCGACAGGCAGCGTCGTCGTAGCCGTCAAGTTCCCTTGTTCGAACACCGCGATCGTGCAGGCGCCTGCGCCTACGTCGACAAGCACGGTCCCCATATTCTTCTCGTCCTTCGTGAGCGCCATCTGACCGGAAGCAAGCGACATTAAGATGACGCCGGAGATGTGCAGATCTGCTTTCTCCACGCAGCGCATCAAATTATGTATCGCCGTCTTGGCGCCGGTGATGACCGTCGCTTCCACTTCAAGCCGAACCCCGATCATGCCGCGGGGATCGGAGATGCCGTCCAGTCCGTCTACGAGATATTGCTTCGGCATGAGTCCGATGATCTCGCGCTCCGGCGGAAGCGCGACGACTTTAGCGGCCGCTACCACGCGCTCGATATCTTCTTCGCCGATTTCACGGTCTTCATTCGATACGGCCACAACGCCATGATTCGTCTGGAGTGCGATATGATTGCCTTGAATGCCTACATATACGTCGGATATTTGAATGCCGACCATGCGCTCCGCATGATCCACAGCATTGCGGATCGACTGCACGGTCTGGTCAATGTCAACGATGGCTCCCTTGCGAATGCCTTCCGAGTCGGCAGATCCAACTCCAATAATATTAATGGTTCCGTTCTGCACTTCCCCAATAATAGCACGAACCTTGGATGTACCGATGTCTAGACTAACGATGATGTCGCTGTTGCTCAACCCATGGCACCTCCGTTTCAAAAGAAATGTAATCTAAAATGAAGCGGTACATCATATAATGCTACCATAACTGCGTTACCGCAGACACTGTTCTACTAATTCAACGCGCCTTATATTTTCCCTCTTTTTTCTACAAAATTTTTATGGCTTTTCAGCTTCCAATTGTTTCATGCTGCTGGGAAACCTTGAAAAACCCCATAAATGAAATTGTATCACTGATTTCGCCTATTGAGTAGCCTCTTTTTAGTCGGCGTCCGCGTTATTCTGCCCTTCCGCCTCTTCTTCGTCCAAATACGGAACATAGCGGTCGGACAACAGCAGCGTCACGCTGCCGGGTTCCTGCGTCTCGGTGACCGCGTAGATCGTCTCGGCCTTCTCCTGCAGCAGCGAAACGGCGGTGATGATCTCGAACTTGGTGCGCGTGTAAATTCTGATGCGGTCCTTGTACGAGTTCGAAGGATGCGGCATGATCTCCGAGAAATCCGCAAGCAGGTCTCCCGGTATCGTCGCCAGCGCCTGGATCAACGCGGCCTTATGCGGATTATCCTCCGTCCAGCCGCTCAAGACAGGCTTGTCGACGACGAAGCTGGTGCCTGCCGTCAGTACGGTGCCGTTCGACAGAATCGCCCTGATATCGCCAGAATCCAGCAGTTCATAAGCTACGGCCGGGTATTCATGGATCTGGATATCGATCTTGCCCGGGAAAGTCTTCTTCACGATCACGGATTCGATCGGCGCCAGCTTCATGATTCGCTTGGCCAGCGCTTCCTCGCTGGGATAGAAGAACGAATCGCCCTTCTGTATGCCGACTGCCTCATGAATCGCTTCGTTCGTCGTATATTGTCCGCCGCTGATCGTCACGTCCGACACTTTGCTGATCGGCGAACGGAAGAAGAGCACGGCCAATAATAGCGCGAACAACAGCAATAGTATCGACAGCAGCCTGCGGCTGCCCCTTCTCCTCTGTTTCGGTTCCCGCAGCACGGGCATCGTGTCAGGCATCTTATGCTTGTCCCTTCTCTCATGAAAAAACATCCGGTCTTCCTATGAAGGAAGCCGGGATGCAATGCTAGCATCTAACCCGGGATAACCCGATTGTTCTGCACGGAGGCGAATCGCGTAATTCTTGCGCCCAATCGGCCGAGCATCTCTTCGATCTGCTCGTAGCCGCGGTCGATATGATGGATCTGCTCGACCACCGTTTTCCCTTGGGCAGCCAATCCTGCAATGACGAGCGCCGCTCCCGCTCGAAGATCGGTTGCTTCTACCGTCGCGCCGTACAGCCGCGGAACACCGCGAATGATCGCCGCGTTCATGTCTACGCGAATGTCGGCCCCCATCCGGGTAAGCTCGCCGACATGCTTGAACCGTCCTTCGAAGATCGTCTCCTTCATGACGCTGACGCCTTCGGCGAGCGCGAGCAGCACCATGACCTGCGATTGCAGATCCGTCGGGAAGGCGGGATACGGTGAGGTTACGATACGTTCGACCGCGTTCGGGCGGACAGTGCCGCCGACCTTTATTATATCACCGTCGATGGCTACTTGAACACCCGAGCGCCGCAGAACATGGATGAGGGAAGTCAAGTGCGACGGGTTCGTCTGCTGCAGCGTGACCTGACCGCGCGTAACGGCCGCAGCGATCATGATCGTGCCCGTCACGATCCGATCCGGAATGATGCGATGCCTACACGGCACGAGTGACTGTACCCCTTCGATCGTGATCGTGTCCGTGCCGGCGCCGATGATCCGCGCGCCCATGCGATTCAGGAAGTGCTGCAAATCTTGAATCTCCGGCTCTCTGGCCGCATTGTTAATCGTTGTAACGCCATCGGCGAGCACGGCAGCCATCATAATGTTCTCGGTTGCGCCGACGCTTGGAAAATCCAGATGGATATCCGCGCCGACCAGCTTTTCTGCCTCGCATACGATCCGGTTGCCGGACTCCTCGACTGTGGCGCCAAGCGCCTCCAGCCCTCGCAGATGCAGATCGATTTTTCGCTCGCCGATCGCGCATCCCCCTGGTTGGTAAATCTCGACTTTCCCGAATCGGGCCAGCAGCGGTCCCATTAAGAAGATCGATGAGCGCATCTGGCCCATGAGATCTTCCGCGATATGATACGATTTCGCCGCCTCCGTATCGAGGACGACGGAACTTCCGATCTGTTCGGCTTTGCAGCCGAGATCCCTGAGAATATCGAGCATGACGTCGATATCCAGCAGGTTAGGCACATGGTCGATGATGACGGTGCCTCTTACGAGCATACTAGCGGCCAAAATCGGCAGGGCGGCGTTCTTCGCTCCTTGGATGACGATCGTGCCGGAGAGCGGTTTGCCGCCTTCAATTACCAATTTGTCCAAAGCTTCACCTCCGATTTACCGCTCACCCACCACCAATACTTCCGGCACCAGCTCGACGCCGTAACGCGCCTTGACCGTGCTCTGAATATGGGCCATGAGGGTGAGGACATCTTCAGCCGTCGCTTGCCCGGTATTGACGATGAAATTGGCATGCTGTACGGAAATTTCCGCTCCGCCGACGCGATAGCCCTTCAGCCCGGCTTCCTGGATCAGCCTGGCGGCGAAGTCTCCCGGCGGATTCTTAAATACGCTTCCCGCGACTGCCAGATGCAGCGGCTGCGTACGAATCCGGCGTTCCTTGTAAGAGGCCAGCGTTGCCGCGATCTCTTCGCGCACGCCGCGTTCAAGCTCGAACACCGCCTCCACGACGAAGCCTTTACTCTCGTGCAGCATCGAATGCCTGTAGTCGAACGCCATCGCTTCGCGTCCGTACGTCACCAATTCTCCTGTCTCCGTAACAATCTGGGCTGATTGAAAGATACGTGACACATCCGACCCGTGAGCGCCGGCATTCATGTACACGGCACCGCCGACCGTTCCCGGAATTCCCCCCGCGAATTCCAGTCCGGTCAATCCTTCCTTGCCTGCCAGAACGGATAGCTTAATGAACGAGAATGCTGCTCCCGCATAGACCGTCTGACCTTCGAATCGGGCATAATCGAGTCCGGACCCCGGCTTCACCACGACGCCCCGAATGCCCTTGTCGCTGACCAGCATGTTAGAGCCCCGGCCCAGGCTGGTCCATGAGACGCCATGTTCGTGCAGCAATTTGACCGCGGCAGCCAGCTCTTCCTTGCCGTGCGGTACGATGAGCAGATCGGCGGGCCCGCCAATCTTCCACGTCGTGTAATCCGCCAGCGGTTCGTTCGGAAGCACATTGCCTACTCGCGCGGCTTGCAGGGCTTCGATTAGCTTCTCCATGACCATTCCTCCTTGTTCTGCTGGTATTCGCGATCCCGGCATCCGGACCGAGCGGTCGAGCAGCGGCCTCTCGAATCGAACGCGGTAACCGTTGCCGTCAGGCGGCAGTCACGATTATGTGGTAGTCTATGCCCCCACACCCCCAATGGTGACACCCGCCTATATGGACCGCTTGTGATCGCGATGTATTGCGCTGTAGCTTAGTCGACGTCGAATCTTGAACGCTGGCTGGCACTTCCGGTGCTCACGTAGGTTACGCCTACGCTCCGCTCCTCATTGCCTGCCATCGTCCAACCTTCTCGGCGCTGACAAGCGGTCAGTTGGAATGGAACTCGATTTTGAGAGTTCCATGTTGATGTGAAGCAAGGTTAAGCTGAACGCTTAACAGGGGACGTGCGATTCCCTTTGGGAATCTTGTCCCTGGATGAGCCCTTGCGGCTCCGGGCTGGGTCTGCGATTCCCTTTGGGAATCTTGTCCCTGGATGGGCCCTTGCGGCTCCGGGCTGGGTCTGCGATTCCCTTTGGGAATCTTGTCCCTGGATGAGCCCTTGCGGCTCTGGGCTGGACTGCGATTCCCTTTGGGAATCTTGTCCTTGGGAGAGCCCCTCCGGCTCTGGGCTGGACTGCGATTCCCTTTGGGAATCTTGTCCTTGGGAGAGCCCTTGCGGCTCTGGGCTGGATTGCGATTCCCTTTGGGAATCTTGTCCCTTTGTGCGCCACTCATAGAGGGGCATCTTTTTCATATCGTACAACTCTAACGGACACAGCGGGCGTTATTTTGCGTATTTCGCTTATTCGCGAATTATAACGGACACGGTGGACCTTATTTCGGAAAAGCCTGATCGATCAGATCTCTTTCATGCCGATAACGTCTTTCTGGTCCGTTAGAGGTTGAAATCCGTTGATTTGCACCGAATAACTGCTCCTGAGTCCGTTAGGACCTCGTCACGCCTGCCGTTCGCTCGAATCGCTCGGATTAATCACCTCGCGAACGGCTGCGTTAGCACACTCGCCAGCATTTCGGTTTGACTGACCTCGTACGTTCGACCTCTCCCTACTCGCCCGCCGTTCGCAATAGCCACTTGCTTACGTCGGCGCCACTCTTGCTCGCCTGCAATTCGGATTGGCCGACTTGCAGGCGACGACGTCGCGATTACTTGCCTGTAGTTCGGATTTGCCGAATTGGCGCACGCTTTTCGGAGCGAAGCTGGCGGAGTCGTCTTCTAGTTCGGCTAAATCGCACTGGAGCATCCTTGTAGCAATGAAGGCATTCAGCAAGTTGGCAAATCCGAACTAGAAGAGGTACAAGTCTCGGCGTATGCGGCATTCGGGACAGCGCACATGCAAGTCTCGGCGTATGCGGCATTCAGGACGGCACGCGGCCAACGCTTGCCGATCGTTGCCTCGCATGATTCAGCCGTAGCCCGGCGTACCGCCCTCCTGAGCCGATGGGATAGCCGCGTCGCCGGCTACTACCGGCGAGCGGCGAGCTCACGGAGTTCGGCGGCGATGTGGATAGCCGACTCGGGCATGCCTAGCTTGCGCGCGGCTTCGGACATGGCCTTCCGCTTGG
This sequence comes from Bacillota bacterium, assembly GCA_023386495.1. Lineage (GTDB taxonomy): Bacteria > Bacillota > Bacilli > Paenibacillales > Paenibacillaceae > Paenibacillus_I. The sequence goes on from JAEWJS010000127.1 coordinate 17,195, forward strand.
CATCGTCCTTCATGATGGCGGCGATGCGCTCGAAGAGGGCCGTGCCTGTCAGCTCACGCTCAAGCATCATGACCGCCGCCCCCGCATCGGCGAGACTGCGCGCATTCGGCTCTTGGTGGTTGTTCGTCACGTTCGGCGACGGCACGAGGATGGACGGGACGCCGAGCGCCGTAAGTTCGGCGAGCGATGAAGCGCCCGAGCGGCTGACGACGAGCATCGAAGCCGCCAGCACCTCGGGCATGTTGTTCAAGTAAGGGACGAGATGGACGTTCGCCGCGCCGTAGCCCGGCGAAGCGGCAAGCCTCTCGGCCGTCTGTTCGTAGTACGCCTCGCCGGTCACGAAGACGAGATGCGTATCCGGCAGTTCACGCCATCTGGCAATCACATCCGGCATCGCCTCGTTGAACGCCCTCGCCCCCCGGCTGCCGCCGACGACGAGCACGATGCGGCTGCCTGCCGGAATGCCGAGCGAGGCGAAGCCCTTCGAGCGCTCCGCATGCACGACGTTCGTCGCGCACGGATTGCCGGTGTACAGCACGCGCTTATGACCACCGAAGCGCTCCTGCGATTCCCGGAAGCTGACCGCGATCGCGCCTGCGTAGCGGCTTAAGAAGCGGTTGGTCAAGCCCGGGTCGACGTTCTGCTCATGGATGAGCGTCGGAATGCCCAGCTTGGCTGCCGCGTAGACGACCGGACCGCATACGTACCCGCCGGTGCCGACGACGACATCCGGCTTGAATGCCCGGAGCAGCGTCTTCGCCCGGCCGGCGGCCCGAACGAAGCGCAGTACCGTCTTCACGTTCTCGATCGACAGCTTGCGGCGGAAGCCGGTAATCTGGACGGATTCGAACGGGATGCCGAGCTTCGGAACGATGCGGCTCTCCAGCCCTGCCTCGGTCCCGATATAGAGCAGCTCTGTCTTCGAATCTTCTCGCTGCAGCTGCTTGCCGATCGCGACGGCCGGATAGATATGTCCGCCCGTGCCGCCTCCGGTCAATACGACTCGCATGTCATCACCTCGAATAACGGGATATATTAAGCAGAATGCCGAGCGCCGTCAACAGCAGCGTCAGCGATGAGCCTCCGTAGCTGACCAGCGGCAGCGTGATGCCGGTAACCGGCAGCATGCCGATGACGACGCCGATATTGATGAACACTTGTACGGCGACGATGCCGGTGATGCCGACCGCCAGCAGGCTGCCGAATAGATCCGGCGCCGTGATTGCCGTCCGCATGCCGCGCACGACGAGAATCAAGAACAGTACAATGACGGCCGCCCCGCCGATGAAGCCGAGCTCCTCGGAGAGGATCGAGAAAATAAAATCGGTCTGCGGCTCGGGCAAATAATTATACTTCTGACGGCTCTCGCCGAGCCCGAGCCCGATTAAGCCGCCCGGGCCGATCGCATAGAGCGACTGGATGATCTGATAGCCGTTGCCGAGCGGATCCTTCCACGGATCGAGGAAGCCGGTAATGCGCTCCATGCGGTAAGGCGCCGCCAGGATCAAGCCTACCATCCCGAGCAAGCCGACACAGGCCAGCGAACCGAGATGCGCCATGCGCGCGCCGGCCGTGTAGATGACGAGCATCGAGGCGCCGACCATGACGGCCGCACTCCCAAGGTCCGGCTGCAGCATGATTAGGCCGAAGGCGCCGCCCATAATGCCGAGCGGGGGCAAGAGCCCCTTCGAAAAGCTCGTGATCGTCTGCTGCTTGTCGGATAAGAACTTCGCCATGAACAGGACCATGGCCAGCTTCATGAATTCGGAAGGCTGTATGCCGAATGAGCTGATGCCGAGCCAGCTGCGTGCGCCTCCGCGCACGACGCCGATTCCGGGAATAAGCACGATGAGGAGCAGGCCGAAGCAGATAAGCAGCCCGGCCGGCGCCAGCTTGCGCCACGTCCAATACTCCGTATTGGCGGTGAACGCCATCGCGCCGATTCCCAGCGCGGCGAACAGCAGCTGCCGCTTGACATAGTAGAAGGAATCGCCGAATTCATGGAACGCCAGCACGGCGCTGGCGCTGTATACCATGATGAGGCCGATGGCCAGAATGAGCGAGATAGCCGTGATCATCCATAGATCCGGGGCGACGCGAGCTTTGGTCATGCGAGCACACCTCTTGCTTCATGGAAAGTAGGGACGGGCCCCCTACTTACAAGGTATGCGCCGATTCTTTAAAAATGCGCCCTCGCTGCTCATAGGATTGAAACATATCCCAGCTTGCGCATGCAGGAGACAGCAGCACGACATCCCCTTCCTCCGCGATCGCGGCGGCTTCCCGCACGGCTTGCCGCAAGGTCGAATCGGCGTCCTCACAAGGATCGACCGTTACGACCGACTCTAAACCCGCCAGCTTCGCGACATGGGCCAGCTTCTCCCGCGTCTCGCCGAACGCGACGATTCCCTTCAGCCGTTCGCTGAAGATCGGCAGAAGATCCATGTAGTCGGAGCCGCGGTCGAGACCGCCGGCGAGCAGCACGATCTTCCCCTTCACCGAACGAATCGCCATCGTGGTCGCCGTCGCGTTCGTATCCTTCGAGCTGTTGTAATACGCGACGCCGCCCACATTCCGCACGTACTCGAGACGGTGCTCGACGCCGCGGAACTGCCGAAGCGGCTCAGCCAGCTTCTCCAGCGGCGCGCCGGCCGCCACGCAGATCGCTACAGCGGCAGCCGCATTGGCCGCATTGTGACGTCCGGGAATGCCCAGCTCATGGACGCCCATCAGCGCGTGCGCGATTCCCTCTGAACGCCATACGAGCACACGCTCCGCCCCGTCATCGCTTTCCGAGTCCGGATACGGCGGATCGACGAACACGCCTTCCTCCAGCCGCTCCTTCACAGAGAACGGCAGCACCTTCGCCGCTGCCTCCGCCGCTAGACTCCTGACGGCGGGATCGTCCCAGTTCAGCACGGCCGTGTCGGCTGTTGTCTGACTCGCGAACAGCTTTGCCTTGGAGCGGTAATAATCGTCCATCGTGCCGTGATAGTCAAGATGCGTCTCGGCTATGTTCAGGAGCGCGGCGACGCGCGTCCGGAATGCCGACGTCCCCTTCAATTGGAAGCTGCTCAACTCGACGACGAGCCAGTCGTCCTTGCCGGCTTCGACAGCCGCGTCTGACAACGGTCTGCCGATGTTGCCGGCCACGATCGGATGCAGCCCGGCTGCTTCCAGCATCTTGCCGACAAGCGTGGTCGTCGTCGTCTTGCCATTCGAGCCGGTGATGCCGATGATCGGCGCGTCCGTCAGCCAATAGGCGACTTCGACCTCCGTCACGATCTCGATGCCGAGCGCCGACGCCCGCTGGATCGGGTCTACCTTATACGGGATGCCCGGGTTCTTGACGAGCAGCGCCGTCTCCGGCGTCACAAGGTCTTCCGGATGGCTGCCGCATATCACACAAATGCCCAAAGCGGTCAATTCAGCCGCTTCGGGGCATAATTCAAGTTCTTTAAGATCGTTGACGACCACGTCGGCGCCTGCCGCGTGGAACACCTTCGCCACGCTGACGCCGCTCCGGGCCAAGCCGAGCACGACGACTCGGCGGCCCCGATATGTATCCGGATGTTTCATGCTGCCACTCCTATCGATAGTTGCTTGTCAGAACGCTCCGCTGAGGAAGAGCCCGATTGCCGCAAGGATGATGCCGACCAGCCAGAACGAGGTGACGACCTTCCATTCCGACCAACCGGACAGCTCGAAATGATGATGGATCGGACTCATGCGGAAAATCCTTTTGCCGCGCAGCTTGAACGAGCCGATCTGCAGCACGACCGACAGCATCTCGATGACGAACACCCCGCCGATGACCAGGAAGAGCAGCTCGGCCTTCGTCAGGATGGCCACGGCCGCGATGCCCCCGCCGATTCCGAGCGATCCCGTGTCGCCCATGAACACTTTGGCCGGATGCGCGTTAAAGACGAGGAAGCCGAGCACCGCGCCGATCATCGCCGCCGAGAATACGACCGATTCATGCGCCGTAGCTTGCAGCGCCACGATCGTGAAGGCACCGAAGGCGATTGCGCTAATGCCGGACAGCAGCCCATCCACGCCATCCGTGAAATTGACGGCGTTGCTGATCGCGAACAGCATGAAGATCACGAACGGATAATAGAACCAGCTCAGCTCGATGCTCCAATCCGTACCCGGCAACGCCAGTGCCGTGCTGTGATTCATCCTGTAGAGCAGGAAGCACACGACCAAGGAGAAGAGCAACTGTCCGATCAACTTCTGCATCGCGGTCAAGCCCAGCGATCGCTTCAGCGCAATCTTGATGTAATCGTCCAGGAATCCGACCAGTCCGAACCCGAGCGATGCCGTGATCAGCACCCAGAACTCCATCGTCCGGTCGGCAAATTTCAAGAATGAGATGACGAACGCGACCATGATGATGATGCCGCCCATCGTCGGCGTCCCTTTCTTCTTCAGATGACTCTGCGGTCCGTCCGTGCGGATCTCCTGCCCGAACTTGAGCCTGCGAAGCAAGGGTATGAATAAGGGCCCTAACAGCACCGCCAGTAAAAAGGAAGCGCCTAGCGCGAACATGATGACTTTGATATCCAATTGCGACTCCCCCTAACTGCCCTGCAATGCTTGGACGATTTCTTCCATGCGCATGCCGCGCGATCCTTTGACAAGCACAAGATCATTCGGCTTCATATGGTCTTTCAAATAGGCGGCGAGCGCCTCTTTCGTCTGAAAATGGATGACCTTGTCCGTACCGAGCTTCACGGCGGCTCCTTCCGCCGTATGGCGTGAACGCTCGCCGAACGTCAGCACCGCGTCTGCCTGCTCCGGACCGATCAATTCGCCGGTCTCGCGGTGCATGCGATCCTCGTCGGCTCCCAGCTCCAGCATGTCGCCGAGCACGATCCACCGCTGCCCGAAGCCGGTCAATTCGCCGACCAGATCGATCGCTGCGCGAACGGCCGTCGGATTCGCGTTGAAGGCGTCGTTCAGAATCGTAGCGCCGTTATACGCTTGGACCGTCTCGATCCGCATGGAAGTCAGCTTCACGGCCGCAAGCCCGCCGCGAATCTGCTCGGCCGTCATACCGCAGCGGCTGGCTAACGCGACGACAGCGAGCGCATTCGATACGTTATGCTTGCCCGGCACCGGGATCTTGAAGGCGCCTGCCAGCTTGGCCGCGGCTCCCGATGGGCGGACGGTAAAAGCCGATTCCTGCGCGCCGATGACGATCGAGCCGGCCGACCAGTCGTTGGCAATGCCTAAGCCGAACGTCTGCACCTGCAATTCGGCGATATTCGCCAAGCGGCTGACGCCTTCGGTCAAGAGCGGTTCGTCGCCGTTAATCAGCAGCAGACCGCCCGGCTTCACGCCGGAGGCGATCTCGAGCTTGGCCTTCGCGATTCCCTCGCGTGAGCCGAGCTGCTGCATATGCGCGTCTCCGATATTCGTAATGACCGCAATATCCGGCTCGGCGATGCCTGTCAGGAGCTCGATCTCGCCGAAGCCGCTCATGCCCATCTCCAGCACGGCGAATTCCGTGTTCTCTTCTATGTCGAGTATCGTGAGCGGCAACCCGATGTGATTGTTCAGATTGCCTGCCGTCTTATGCACAGAGAAGGCTGCCGCAAGCGTCGAAGCGGTCAGATCCTTCGTCGTCGTCTTGCCGTTGCTGCCCGTAATGCCGACGATGCGCGCGCGAAGCTCGCGCCGATAGCTTCTCGCGAGCTGCTGCAGCGCCGCGAGCGAGTCCTCCACCAGGAGGAGCGGTTTGCCTTCCAGCGCGTTCGGTACAGGTCTGTCCAACTGCCAGACGGAAGCGGCCGCGCCGTTATTCAAGCATTCTTCCGCATAGGCATGGCCGTCGAACCGCGCGCCGATGAGCGGCACATACAAGCATCCGTCCGGCAATTGCCTGGAATCTCTGGATACGCCGGTCACGAGCTGATCCCGCGCACGCTCCGCAGCAGCATTGAGCGCTGCCCCGCACATGGCGGCCAGTTGTCCGATTGTTCGTCTGATCACGGGTATCGTCTCCTTATCGCTTGTTCGGCAGTGAGCCGGTCATCGAAATCGAACGTTTCCTTCCCGATGATCTGATACGTCTCATGGCCTTTCCCCGCAATCAATACTACATCGCCAGGGCTTGCCATTTCAACCGCTTTTTCGATGGCGGTCCTGCGGTCTGCCAATAGCTCGTATCGGTCTGACGGAACGCCTGCCGCTTGCAGCCCCGCCTCGATATCCGCCAATATGGCAAGCGGGTCTTCCGTGCGCGGATTGTCCGACGTGACGATGACGCAGTCCGCATGCTCGGCCGCGATCCGGCCCATGATCGGCCGCTTCGTGCGGTCGCGGTCGCCGCCGCAGCCGAATACGCAGATGATGCGCCGTTCGGCGAATTCCTTCACCGCCTTCAGCACGTTATCGAGGCCGTCAGGCGTATGCGCGTAGTCCACGACGACCGCGAACGGCTGCCCGGCATTGACGGCTTCGACTCGGCCAGGGACTCCGGGAATCGCCTCGAGGCTTGCCTTCGCGTCCGCAAGCGGAACGCCCTCGATCAGAGCCGCCGTCAGCGCCGCAAGCGCGTTGTACACGTTGAACTTGCCGACCATCCGCAGCGAGATGTCGCAGCTTCCGGCGAACGTGGCGACACGGAACGCCGTTCCGGCCGACGTTACGCGAATCGCCGTCGCGCGTACATCCGCCTCGCCGTCAATGCCGTAGGTGATGACCTCAGATGCTGCCGCGCGGATGAAGTCCGGCGCCGCTTCGTCATCGCGGTTGATGACCGCGTATGCCCGCTTGGCATCATCCGCCGGATAATCGTTGCCCAGCCTGGCGAACAGCAGCTCCTTCGCCGCTCGATAACGCTCCATCGTCCCATGGTAATCCAAGTGATCCTGCGTCAGGTTCGTGAAGACGGCGGTGCGAAACCGCGTCCCCTTCACCCTGCCTTGCTCGAGCGCATGCGAGGACACTTCCATCGCGCAATGCGTGACGCCGGCATTCGCCATGTCCGCGAGGTAGCGCTGAAGCTCGAGCGCCTCGGGCGTCGTGCCGGACATCGGGAATGAGCGACCGTCATAACGCATCTCGATCGTGCCGATGACGCCTGGCCGCTTGCCCGCGTCCTGCAAAATACGCTCGATCAGGTAGGTGGTCGTCGTCTTGCCGTTCGTACCCGTAACGCCGATGGCAGCCAGCTTCCTGCTCGGGCTTCCGTAGAATCGGTCGGCCATCATCGCCATCGCGAGCCGGCAGTCCTTCACGATGATCTGCGGTACGGCGATATTCAGTTCCCGCTCGACGACGAGCGCGGCGGCCCCGCGCTCCGCGGCTGCATCCGCGTAATCATGTCCGTCTACCGTATGGCCAGGCAGGCAGATGAAGACATCGCCATGCTTCACCTTGCGCGAATCCGTCTGCAAGCCTCCCACTGCTATGTCTGGTCCTGTCCGGGTCGCGGTCAGCATCAGTCCCGCAAGCTCGCTTAGCTGCATGCCCATTCCTCCATCCTACTCGCTATTCTTCATTATGACCGTGATTATGATTTTCAGGCGTCTCCTGTCCCAAATAGATGCGAATCGTCGATCCGCGATCCACCCGCTCGCCCGCCGCAGGCGCTTGCCGGATGACGACGGTGCCCGAACCTGCCGTGGACAGGTTGAAGTTCATGTTCAGATCCTCGTAAATTTCGCTGACCGTCTTGCCTACCAGATTCGGCACGACAGCGATCGGCGTCTCGCCGTACTTGTAATCTCGCTCCACCTGCTCCTTGCGCGGCTCGATGCCCAGATGCACGAGCGCATCGGCCATGATGTTGCGGACGATCGGTGCCGTTACGACGCCGCCGAACTGGATGCCCTTCGGGTTGTCGACCGCGACATAGACGATCAGCTGCGGGTCGTCAGCCGGCGCGAAGCCGATGAACGATACGATATGCTCATTCGGCGAATACCTGCCGTTAATGACCTTCTGCGCGGTACCCGTCTTCCCGCCGACACGGTAGCCGTCGATGAAGGCGTTGCGTCCGGTACCCTTCGCCACGACGCTCTCGAGCGCCTCGCGTACCTGCTGCGACGTCTCGGGCGAGATCACTTGCCTCACCTTCTCCGGCTCGACCTGGTCGACGACCTCGCCTGTCAGCGGATGCACCCAAGCCTTGGCTACATGCGGCTTATACAGCGTGCCGCCGTTGATCGCCGCGGACACGGCCGTGATCTGCTGGATCGGCGTTACGGACACGCCCTGCCCGAACGCCGTCGTGGCCAGCTCGACCGGTCCGACTTGGCTCGGCTTGAACATAATGCCGTTCTCTTCGCCGCGCATGTCGATTCCCGTTTTCGTGCCGAAGCCGAAATCCTTGATATACTTGAACAGCAAGTCCTTGCCCAGACGCTGCCCCAGCGTGACGAATCCGGGGTTGCACGAATTTTCCACGACTTGCAGGAACGTCTGGCTTCCGTGGCCGCCTTTTTTCCAACACCGCAGTCTTGCGCCGCCTACCTCGATCGCGCCGGGATCGAAGAACGTCTCCTTATGCAGGTCGACCTTCTTCTCCTCAAGCGCCGCCGAGAGCGTAATGATCTTGAACGTCGAGCCCGGCTCGTACGTCATCCAGATCGGCAAGTTCCGGTTATAAATCTCTGAGGGCACCTCGCGGAATCGATCCGGCACATACGCCGGCCGGCTGGCCATGCCGAGCACCTCGCCGTTCTTCGGATTCATCGCGATCGCGATGATGCTATTCGGCTCATGCTGGGCCATCGCTTGATCCAGCTCGCGTTCGATAATCGACTGTACGCCCATATCGAGCGTCAGCTGCAGATTGAGCCCATCTTTCGGCGCTTGGTACGTGTCCGAGGAGCCCGGCATCTGCCGCCCTTTCGCGTCGGAGAGGAATGACACGCTTCCGTTCATGCCGCTCAGCATCTTGTCGTACGTGAGCTCGACGCCGGTGAGCCCTTGGTTGTCGATGCCGGTGAAGCCCAGCACGTGCGCGGCCAGCGAGCCGTACGGATTGTAACGCTTATTGTCTTCGGCTACAACGATGCCCGGAAGGCCGAGTTCGCGGATGTGCTGCGCTTTGTCCGTCGAGATTTTTCTGCCTCCGGGCTGGATGCGTACGATGAGTTCGCGCTTCGTAATGAGCTTGTAGACGGTCTCCTTCTTCATGTCGAGCGCTTGCGCCAGCTTGGCCGCCGTATTGTCGGCGTCCTTCACCTGCGCAGGAATCGCCATGACCGTAGGCGAGCTGATATTGTAGGCCAGCGGGGTGCCGTTGCGATCCTGGATCTCCCCCCGCTTGGCCGAGAATGGAATGTTGCGCCTCCACGAATCCTCGGCACGCTCCGCAAGCGCCTTGCCTTCCCACAACTGCACGTAGCCAAGTCGGAACGCCAATGCCAAGAAGGCGACAGCCCCCCCGATCAGAATGAATAGCAAGCGCCGCCTGACCGTCACTCCCGATACTCTCATGCTTGACCTCCTCCGAATCCGGCTGTTCTCTAACGTGCGATCCGCACCTCTTTCAGCCTATTCGGACGAGGTGTCCGTTAGAACGAGCCCTCCAAGGAGCCAAGCGCCCTCCATCAATCTTGGTCTGTCTCTCCGTTCTCTGCCTGCGCATCTTGCTCGTCTTGTCCATCCTGTCCGTCCGCGGCTTCACCCTCGCCATCCGCCTCTTCGGGTTCAGGCAGCGACGTTATGCCCGGCGGCTCGAGCACCAGCTTCAGTACCCGTTCGCCTTGGGCCGATGCCAGAATCTGATTCTCCACGAAACCCTCGCCTTCGGCCACGCATTTCAAGCCCATGAGCGAGCATACTTCGAGCGCGTCCCGCAGCGACAGCCCGCGAAGATTCGGCACGGCCAGCTTCGACCGTTCCTCCGTAATCAGATAGATTCGTCCGCCCTGCGGCATTTGCGTCCCTGCCCGCGGAATTTGCTGCAGAACGGTCGAGCCCTTGCCCACGGTCTCATAGCTGAGTCTCCATGCCTTAAGCTCCTCCGTCGCTTGCGTCAAGGCCAATTCCGTCACGTCTGGCGCCTTCACGGACAACTCCTGCTTCCGCACCTCTTCGGCCTTGACTGCATTGTTAGGCGCTACACCCATATGCCGCAGACTCTGCAGCACGATCTCCTTGAACACCGGCGCAGCAGCCGAACCGCCGCCGGCCAATGAGTCGTTCGGTTCGTCGACGACGACGTAGACGACGATCTTCGGATTCTCCACCGGCGCGTAGCCGATGAACGAGACGACGAATTTGTCATCCGCATATTTCCCGTCGACAACCTTCTGCGCCGTCCCCGTCTTGCCTGCCACCCGGTAGCCTTCCAGATAGGCATTCTTGCCGGTTCCGATCTCCCGGTCGGATACGACTTGCTCCAGGTATTCGCCAACCTTGTTCGCCGACGCCTTCGAGATGACCTGTCGCACAACCTTCGGCTCGATCTTCGTTTTCTCGCCTGTCACGGGGTCCTCGATCGCCTTCACGAGATGCGGCTGCATCAGCTTGCCACCGTTCGCGACGGCCGCAACCGCAGCAACCTGCTGGATCGGCGTGACCTGCACGCGGCCTTGTCCGTAAGTCAGCGTTGCTCGCTCTGTCGCATACCTCGGCGCGACCGATCCGGCTATTTCGCCGCCTAGCTCGACACCCGTCTTTTGGCCAAAGCCGAAGTTATTGATGTAGCCCATCAGCGTGTTCGTTTCCATCTTCTCATAGCCAAGCTTGACGAACGCAACGTTACTCGAACGCTTCAAGCCCTCGAGGAATGTAATCTCTCCCCAGCCACCGCGCTTATGGTCGCGCAGCGGACTGCCAGAGACCGTCACGCTGCCCGACATGTACGTTTCATTGGGATTGAAGACGCCCTCCTCGACTGCAGCAGCGAGCGTCACGATTTTGAACGTCGAACCCGGCTCTAACAGACCTTTAATTCCATAGTTAAAATCATTCCCAGGCTCTGTCTCCCAGTACACGTTCGGATTATAGCTCGGCAGCGTCGCCATGCCCAGGATCTCCATCGTGTTCGGATCGGCCGCGATTGCGGTAATGCTCTTCGGCTCGTACTTCTCGTACGCTTCCTTGATCGCGATCTCGATGTAGGATTGAATCTCGGTGTCGATCGTCAGCTGCACGTTCTTGCCGTCGCGCGCCGGGATGTACTCGACGTCCCCGTTCGAGAGCTGCACCCGGTTGCCGTCGCGCTCGTACTTGATCTCGCCGTCGGAGCCGCGAAGCTGCTCGTCCAGCGACAGCTCAAGGCCGTTCATCGCTTCGCCGGCCTTGTTGACGTAGCCGATAATATGGGCGGCCATCGACTGCCTCGGATAGAATCGCTTCTGATCCTCCATCAGATAGATGCCGACGTCCTTCTCCTTCGTCTGCTCGCGCAGCTGCTCCCGGAAAGCGATGACGCGGTCCGCGAGCTCCTTGTCGATCTTCCAGCCCTCGTTCCTTACCTCGCGCTGTTGATAGAACTGGCCGTCCTTGTTTTTCTTCGTCACGATGTCGCGCAGCTCGCTCTCGGGCTTGGCCAGCATCGTGTGGAACTTGCTGACGATCTGATCCGCCAGTCCAAGCTCGTCGATGACTTTCGGACTCACCGCGATCGTGTACCCTGCAACGTCCATCGCCAATATTTTGCCGTCGCGGTCCGTGACCGTGCCGCGGACAGCTGGAATTTTCTCGAATGCCGACCATGTCTTCTTCGCCTGCTCGTACCAAAAGTCTGCGTTCACGACCTGGACGAAATAGACGCGACCGATCAGAACAACAAATAGGAGGGTCATGAGCCCCCCTATGAGCAATGTGCGAAGCTTTATGCGCTTAGTCATGATGTCACCCTATTCTTTCATTGCGGTCTGGCTGGAACCTGCCCCGAGCTCGACGGAGATTACCGGCTGATCGTTATGCACCATGCCTTCGAGCAGCGCCTTCTCCCGAATCGTGCCCGGATCGCTGAGCATCTCTACTTTTTTCTGCAGCTCTTTGATCTGAACGTTCATCTCTTCGTATTGCGTAGTCATCTGCTTGATCTCGAGATTCATCTGATAGATTTGCGCGTAGCGGTTAATGATAACCCCGGCTACAATGACGCACATGACGACCGTGAAAAGATACAGCAACTTCTCCTGAACGGGGATCGTTTTGCGGCGTACGGCGGTTTTCGCGGTTCGTTCGGGCTGTCGCTTCTGCTCCGTCCGTTTCTGCGGCTGCATCGCTAGGTTGCCGTGCATGTAAGCCATGGTATTACCCCTCTCTAATATCGTATTCGGTAGGTTCAAGAAGCCCAATTGTGATCGCGAAGTAATGCTTCGTAGTTTATTCGGCATCGAATCTTGAACGCTGGCGAAAGCTCCGGTACTCACGTAGGCCTGCCTACGCTCCGTTCCTCACTTTCTACCATCGTCCAACCTTCTCGGCGCTGACAATTGATCTTCTAGAACATGTTCTATCGCAAAAATATTCGTTACGGCTGCAGCTTCTCGGCGATGCGCAGCTTGGCGGATCGGGAACGCGGATTGCGCTCAAGCTCCTCCGGTCCCGGCTCGATCGGCTTGCGGTTCACCAGCTTCAAGACGCCTTTCGAGCCGCACACGCACATCGGAAAGTCCGGCGGACAGGTGCATCTTTCAACAAATTTCGCAAAAATCTGCTTGCAAATCCGGTCTTCCAAGGAATGAAACGTAATGACAGATACGCGTCCTCCTGGCTTCAGGCAACGAACGCTTGCGTAGAGCGCCTCTTCCTCCGCGCCGAGCTCGTCGTTCACGGCGATGCGCAGCGCTTGGAACGAACGCTTCGCAGGGTGTCCGCCCGTGCGGCGCGCGGCCGCGGGAATGCCGGCCTTGACCAGCTCCGCGAGCTCGCCCGTCGTCGCGACCGGCTGCTTGCTCCGTGCCTCTAGAATCGTCTTGGCGATTCTGCGCGCAAACTTCTCTTCGCCGTACATATCCAGGATTCGCGCAATTTCGCGCTCGTCCCACTCGTTCACGATCTGCGCGGCCGTCAGCTCGCCGGATTGGTCCATCCGCATATCGAGCGGCGCATCGTGATTGTAGCTGAAGCCCCGATCGGCCTCGTCCAATTGCGGACTCGATACGCCGAGGTCGAACAGGATGCCGTCAACCTGCGGCACGCCGTCGACGATCGGTACGCCGGCTTCCCGCAGACCTGCCTCCAGATGACGAAAATTGCTCTTGATTAGCGTTACTTTATGTAAGTGGTCCTTGAGTCTGAGCTTCGCATTGTCGTGCGCCCACTCGTCCTGATCGAACGCGATCAGCCGGCCGCCTGCGCCGAGCCGCGATACGATCAATTCGCTATGCCCCGCGCCGCCAAGCGTGCAATCGACGTAGATCCCGTCCGGCTTGATCGCCAGACCGTCGACCGCTTCCTCTTTCAATACCGTCACATGTTGAAACACTGTCAGCCCTCCCGGCTATTCTTAATCTCCGAATCGGGCAACCGTCGTCAGAAATTGAAATCGAGATCCACAAGCTTCTCGGCGATTTCATTGAAAGTATCCTCGGATTGCTGATAATACCCTTCCCAGATCGCCTTGCTCCACACTTCCACACGGTTGGATACGCCGATGACGACGCAATCCTTGTCCAGCTTGGCATATTCGCGCAAGTGATTCGGCAAATTTACCCTTCCCTGTTTGTCCAGCTCGCATTCCGTTGCCCCCGAGAAGAAGAACCGGGAGAACGCGCGCGCATCCGACTTCATGAGCGGCAGCGACTTGAGCTTCTGCTCCAATACGCTCCACTCGCTGGTCGGATAGACGAACAGACAGTTGTCCAGACCGCGCGTGACGATGAATTGCGAACCAAGCGGTTCGCGGAACTTGGCAGGAACGATAATTCGGCCCTTGTCATCGATGCTATGCTGATATTCACCCATGAACATACGGCCGCTCCACCCCTTCCCCCATATCCACCACTTGTCCCCACTTTTCACCACTCAGCTTGAATTATTCGCCACCTAAAATAGTATTCCTGCTTGATTCACGATTTTTATAAAAAAATATTTTATGTTATTAACAAGAGGCATGCCTTAAAAAAGCCAAGTTTGGTGCGGTTTTGTGGATAACGGGAAGCCAAGTGGATCGCGTGGTGGGGACAAGTGGAGGGCAAGTGGAGGAAAATAACGTGAATCGAGATGATCGTTCGCTTAAGATATCGTCGAGAAGGGTGTTTGAGTGGAGGCGCGTGGGGGAGCTTTGGCTTGATGGCAGATCACGCGTGGTTCTCGGTGGCACAGTGCGGAATCCGGGCGGGACGCCAACGATCGGCGTGGAAGGAATCGGTGAATGGGTAGAGCGGTGCACTCGACATCCCTTAACGGCTGCTCCCAAACGAAATAGTTGCAAAACGTACCTTTATTTCGGCAGGCTAATTAAGCTTGGCTGACATAGCGTCAAAAAGTACAACTATTTCCAAGGGAAATAGAGAATTCCGCGAATTTCCACAAATTAATGGTAAGAAATGCATCTAATTGTCTCGAAAGGGCGATTCCGGAATAAATAACTGCAGAAAATGACCTTATGCCATCCCGACCGACACATACTGGCGTGACACAACAAACAACCGCCCTGAGGCAGCTACTGCTGCCCGGGGCGGTCATTGTGTTCGCTATTCGTTGGAACGCCGGCGATCAGTGTTCTTGCCAGCTATCCAAGTATTGCTTCTGTTCGTCGGTCAGGCGGTCGATCCCGGTTCCGAGCGACTCCAGCTTGTAGCGCGCTACTTGCTCGTCCAGCTCGTAAGGCACGTTCACGACGTGCTTGCCGATCGACTCGTAATTGTCATTCACATATTTAAGCGACATCGCTTGCAGGGCGAACGTCATATCCATAATCTCTGCCGGGTGGCCGTCGCCGGCCGCAAGGTTGACCAGACGGCCTTCCGCGAGCAGATAGATGCTGCGTCCGTCCTTCATCTGGTACTCCTCGATATTGCGGCGCACCGTGCGCTTGCCGTTCGACATCGCCTCAAGCTCCGGCTTGTTCACTTCCACGTCGAAGTGACCCGCATTCGACAGAATCGCGCCGTTCTTCATCACCGCGTAGTGCTCGCCGCGAATGACGTCGCGATTGCCCGTTACCGTCACGAAGAAATCGCCAAGCTTCGCGGCCTCGATCATCGGCATGACGGCAAAGCCGTCCATGTAGGCCTCGACTGCCTTAATCGCGTCGATCTCGGTGACGATAACGTTCGCGCCGAGACCCTTCGCGCGCATCGCTACGCCCTTGCCGCACCAGCCGTATCCGACGACGACAACGGTCTTGCCCGCTACGACGAGATTCGTCGTGCGATTAATGCCGTCGAACACCGACTGTCCCGTGCCGTACCGGTTGTCGAACAAGTATTTGCAGAACGCATCGTTCACCGCAACCATCGGGAACTTCAACGAGCCGTCCTTCTCCATCGCCTTCAGGCGCAGGATGCCGGTCGTCGTCTCTTCCGCTCCGCCGCGGACGTTCGCCAGCAGATCCTGACGCTCGGCATGCAGAATCGACACCAGATCACCGCCGTCGTCGATAATGAGATCCGGCTTCGTTTCTAGCGCCTTCACCAGTAACTCCTTATATTCCTTCGGATCCGGGTTGTATTTCGCGAATACCGTGATGCCGTCCTCGACCAGCGCCGCACACACGTCGTCCTGCGTCGACAGCGGATTGCTGCCCGTAATCGTTACTTCTGCGCCGCCTGCCGCGACAACCTTAGCCAGATAAGCCGTCTTGGCTTCCAGATGGAGCGAGATCGCGACGCGCAGTCCTTTGAAAGGCTGCTCCTTCTCGAATTGCTCACGAATCCGGTTCAGCACCGGCATATGCGCAGCCACCCAATCGATCTTCAGATGGCCCTCAGGCGCCAGGCTCATATCGGTAACAATGCTCTTCTCTCGCGCACTCACATTCAATTCCTCCTATTATTCCCTGCTATTGGTAATGCATTATCCAAATGTCCGCTTGTCAGCGCCGAGAAGGTTGGACGATGGTAGAAAATGAGGAGCGCAGTGTAGTCAAAGCTACATGAGCACCGGAATTTTCGCCAGCGTTCAAGATTCGACGTCGAATATGCTTCGTCAGCAACAGCATCGCGATCACAAGTGGACCACGCAGTGGTTGCTTTGATGATCATACGGTATAGCCAACAAGCTGTCCAGCCAATGCCGCCCGTGGCGGTTCCATAGCGATACCCAACTGATGACCCGCTCCTGCGGCTTGCCGTCCGGCTGCAGCCAGGCCGCGATATAGTCGAACCGCCGAAGATCGGCCTCATGGCGAAGCTGATGCGCCTCATGGGTTTTGCGCTGCAGATAGCGAATTTGCTCGATGATCCGCTCCCGGTTACGCTGCCCCAGCGCCCCGAGCCCGCCGTCCAATTCGGCCAGTTCGTCTAACAGCGGCTGATACAGCGCTGCGAAGCCCTGCTCCGCCGCCTCAAAGCGCGCATCCAGATCGGTCGCGCCCTGCTGCGCAAGCCACGCCGACTTCCGCTCGTCGAAGCGGCTCTTGCTCTTCACCTCGTTCAGCGACAGATCGAACCCTGCCATTCGCTTCTTCAGCGGCTCGTCCAGCATCGTGAACGACATGCGCGGCAAGACGATCGGCATGCGCATATCGAGCGCGCGGAAGGCATACGAGGTCTGTGCCCAATACGCGATCTCCCCTGGGCCGAGCACCGTTGCCAACACCGGCAGCACATAGTCTTGCATAAGCGGCCGCGTCAGCACGTTGTTGC
This sequence comes from Bacillota bacterium, assembly GCA_023386495.1. Taxonomy (GTDB): domain Bacteria; phylum Bacillota; class Bacilli; order Paenibacillales; family Paenibacillaceae; genus Paenibacillus_I. The sequence continues at coordinate 33,931 of JAEWJS010000127.1, forward strand.
TCAGCAGCTCGGGAGTCTCGGCCGCCAGCTGCAGCAGCTTGTCGCGCTCCACGATCAGCGTGCCCTTGCGATCCTCGTACCGGCCTTCCCGTCGGTACATAAGCACGCGTTCACCTGCTAGTCGACCCACGCCGGGCTGCAGCCTTTCATCTCGGAACACGAATAGATTCGCGCAATCCGGCTGGCTCTCGACCTGAAGCGGGTAGCCCAGTGCTTCCAGGCGGGCGCCATTCTCCCGATATGCTTCCTCCAGCTGCTGGCCGGATTCGATCAATCGAGCGAACATCGGCCCTTCGACTCGGCGCAGCTTCGGATCGTCCGCATCCATCAAGACAAGGCCTTCCCTCGCGAACATGCTTGCCAGCAGCGCGGCGAATTGGTCGGACAACGTATCGGAGCCCCGAATTGCCGCCTCCAGCTCGTCTAGCAGCTCTGCCTTATGAGCGGAGTCCGGCAGCGTATCCGCCAGCTCCTGAATCGCGGCTTGCAGGATGCCCGAACTCAGCTTCGTCCGGCTCACGGAAGTCCGGGGATGCTCCTCCCGCTCGACAGCGATCTTGTGCAGGCCGCCATCGCCGCGCACGACAATGGCATGGTTCGCTTCCGCCCAGTCGTGATCCTCGCCCGCAATCCAGAACACCGGAACAACCCGCTTGCCTGTCGCGGCTTCTGCCCAGCGGGCAGCTTGTATGATGGAGATTGCTTTATGTATCACCATGACAGGCCCCGTGAAGAGCCCTGCTTGCTGACCGCCTACGATTACCGGCGCGCCTTGTTCCAGCGCAGTCAGGTTCGCCTCAAGGGCAGGGGTCAAGCCAAGACGTTCATTATACATACGCAGCACGCCGGCCGTCTGCTTCCGATCCGCGCGCTGTTCGACACTTTTATCCAGCCAAGCCATACGTTCACGCCATGCTTCCGCTTCAACCGGATGACTGCCGAACAATTCAGCCACACCCGGATCTGACTGATTCATGTAGGCTTCTGTCACAGGGTGGCTCGGCGGTTGTTCGATTCGATCCACTAGCATGTTGCAGCCATCCCTCCTCATACGTCCGTATCTTGATTGTATCAAGTACCGATCGTTGCCGTCAAAAAAAACCTCCCTCGGGAGGCTCGGAATGTCACTCTCTTAGGCTTGCCAGAACGATTGTCCGACGCCGATCGCCATCAGCAGCAGGTAGAAGAAACCCATGATGAAAAATCCGATCCGCCACACGGCCCTTGCAAGCCGCTTCACGTTGACCTCGCCCTTCGAGCGGTATTGCAGATTCCCCAGCAGACCCGCTCCCAGCAGCAGGACCAGCACGATCGCGAAGAAGCCGAACGAACTGCCGAATACTTCATTGAATAACGCGGCGACGATCCCGATGAGCAGGACGGTCGTAATATCCATTGCCAATCGAATGGCTCTTTTCTTATCGCGGGAATAGGCCAAGCCGGCAAAGTACACAAGCAAGAACGGTACGATCGGCACAACCGCCATATAGGCATATAGCTGTTTGAACAGTTCCCAGATCGCTCCCATTTCTACCCGCCCCTCTCCGTCCCGTGCGCTTCAAGCGCCGTTATCCAAGCGACAGCAGCCTCGTTCATCGGCGCGTTGATCTCGTATCGCCGCGCCATTCGGACGATTCCGCCGTTGATTGCCGCGATCTCCGTCGGCCTTCCGGCCCGTATGTCAGCAAGCATCGATGAGGTGTTACCAGCAGTCAGCCTGCATACGTCCAGAATTCGTTCCCATTCGCCGCCGGTCGGCGAATAATCGGCATCCGCGCTTAGCACGCGAATCGTTTCCTCGTAGAGCCCGCGCATGAGCCGATAGCGGGTCTCGTCCTGCGGAAGATCGCCGTTCTTCACGCCGAATAACGCCGTCAGCGGATTAATAACCGCATTGACCAGCAGCTTCGCATAAACCTGGTCCTTGATGGTTTTCGACACCAAGGACTTTATTCCTGCTTTATGCAGCAGTTCCAACAACATTTTTTGCCGCTCCGTTCCCTGCGCGTCCCCCACATCTTCTGCCAGCCAGAGCTGGCCGGACCCGGTCAGCTTGACGGAGCGCTCATCCAACCGCAACGCGCCCTCCGTCGTGACGCCTTCCAGGAAGGCGATGCCCGGACAAGCGGCCCTCAGCTTCTCCATATGACCGATGCCGTTCTGCAGGCAAATAACGGGAGTCCCCTCGCCCGCTAGCTTCCGGATGCAATTGATCGTGCCTGCAGTTGCCGCATCCGTCTGCTTGACCGCGAGCAGCACCCAGCGCGCCGGATTCTCCAGCAATACCTCATCTTCTTGCATCCCTTCTGTATGCCGTGCATCTACGCTCGCTACCGCATGCTTGAACGGTTCTGCCACGCTCGCATAGGCGATGCCTTCATGGCGGATCCGTTCGGCCTGCTCGATCGTCCTCGTCCACACGCGCACGCTTGTCCCGCTTATGGCCAGCCTGGCCGCTATCGACAGCCCGATCGCGCCTCCGCCAATGATGTCCAGCATCGCTAACCACGTCTCCTATCGCCTGCCTCTTTTCCTCTTATTGTATCATGCACGCATGCATAGGCTAGACCCCTTGACTGCCGGCAAGCCGAAAAAAGACATGCTACGTTCACGTTCGAACGCTGCATGCCTTCTGCCTGCCAGACCGGGGATTCTATTCAATTCGTTCCAGGTTGCCGTTCGCGTCCATCTTGAAACGCGGCTTCGCTTCGTCTTCCTCATCCAGCACGGCAAGCCGGCGCGCGCGATCCATAATCTGAATCAGCGTCTTGTAGTCGTCGTTAACGGCCCGATAATCGGTCTGCGCGCTGTTCACTTCACGCGACAGCCGCTCGTTCTCGACGCGCAGGTCGAACATCTCTTCGTCTTTCTCTTTCAATTCCTTTTCGAGCGCTTTCACCTGACGGCTCACTTCCTGATAGGCATTGCGCCATTGACGCAGGAATCGGATGACCGCATCCATCGACAAGGCTTCCTCGCCGACGATTTCGCCGCGGAACGTCCGATCCTCGCTATCCAATACGATTGAAGAGACTTGCGACGTTGCGCTCGATTTCTTGATATAATTCCTTTTTTGACGTTGCTGCTTCGCCAGTTGAATCGCTTCCTCATACCGTTTGCGCACGCAGCTGTTCCAACGGAATCCGCAGGCAGCGGATGTCCGTCCGATCCGTTCGCCCACTTCCTCGAATGCCGCCAGTTGGGTGCTGCCTTCACGGATATGCCTAAGCGTCACTTCGGCGAGGATCAGATCGTCGTCTGGACTCCACGCATCTTGTCTGACTGCTGTCATGCCATTCATTACCTCCTAACATGTTAGGCGCTTACTTTATCACTATGCTCTTGGTAGAGTTCATAGAATCTATCGGATACTAAAATGTATATCCATTTTTCGCAAGGCTCATACATCCTAGCGGGCAATAGCGGGCATACTGAACGATATGAACGGCAGGAACGTCAAAAAGTTTGCCATTTCGTCACGTATTCAGGTTTACATCGGGCAAGCCGTAACGTTATAATGGTCTGTAGAAAAATGGAGCAGTGGCTGCGAGAGGGGGATGGATTCATGGCACGTATGTTTCGGGTACTCGGCTTTTGGACGTTGGTAATCGCATTGATGGCATTCGCGGGACACATGATCGAGATGTCATTACTGTTCTTCTTCCAAACCGCCGTGTTCGTCCTGTTGGGATACTTAAACTTCTCCGAACGCACCTACATACTAATGTTCTGGGGATATATGATCCTTTCGTTTTTGGGGTTCACCTATTGGACGGTTTTCGAGATGGGGCTTCCATTCTAAGAAACACGCATTGTACGCGAATACGAACAGCCGCGCTGAACCAGCGCGGCTGTTTTTCGTATGTAGCTCGCATGGCTCATGCCTGCGGCTTGCTGAGCACAAGCACCTTGAACAGCTCGCTCATACCGTCGCTTAGCAGCAGCTGGCGGATCGCGCGATTGCGCTTGGCCGCTTCGCTGAACGGATTCGGGTCATGATGCGCCTGCAGCAGCTCCAGCACGCCATGATCGACGAGATAACGCTTCTGCGTGCCGTAATATACCGTCTCCCAGCCCTCTTCCGCAGCTGCTGCGCGAATGGCGGTGAAGTTCACGTGCGCGGTCATATCCTGTTCGCCGGGATGCAAGTAAGGATTATCATGCGCTTGGTGCTTGTAATAGCAGAGCAGCGTCCCCCTCATCCGATGGCCGGCGAACAATTCCTGCGCTTCATCCCCGTAATCGATCAAGACGATTGTCCCGCCGGGAACCAGCCGGCAGGTCTGCCGCAGCCATTCGAGCGCAGCAGCGCGCCACTCGCCCTCTTGACCTTCCCGCAGCTTCAAGCCGATCTCCTCGCTGCTCGCTCTGCGCTCGTCCTCGTCGCTAAGCGGCAAGTAACAATCGCACAGCAGCCCGGTCTCTTCATCGTAAGCGGTGCCGATCTCCCATAACGATCCGCCGCGGCGAATCAGCCTGCGCACGGGAAATGCGTCGAGCAACTCGTTGGCCAGCACGACGGCAGGCCGTCCCCCTTCACGCAGCCGTTCTTCTGCCTCTTCGGGAGACAGGCATTCCACCACAGGCGAGGCGAAGCCTGCTTCGCGCGCAGCTGCCTCGGCCGTCCGCCGATGCTCAGGATGTCCATCGACCATCCGATAGCGGATGGCTTCCGCTTGCTCCGACACGCGACTCCGCCACCTGGCAAGCAGCTGCAGACCGAGACGGCCCGTGCCGGCTCCCCATTCGTACATCGGCCCTTCTTCGTTCGGCAGCGCCCCCTTCAGCAGCAAATCATCTGCCAAGACGTCGCCTAGCACAGAACCGATCGAGGCGCTCGTGTAGAAGTCGCCGTCCTTGCCGACGCGCGCACGCCCGCTCTTGTAATAGCCGTGCTCCTCGTCATAGAGGCAGTAGGCCATATAGCGGTCAAAAGGAATGCCATAGATCGGTTCGTCCTTCCGGCCTCGGACAGCCAGCACTCCCATACGTCCTTCCGAAGCGATTAGCTCGCGTATTCGCGGTATCCATGCTGCATTGTTCTGTTCCATGTAATGCCTCCGTCAATGAAGTAAAAGGACAAATCATCCCGCTAACGATTATAATAGGACTGATGCTTGCATACATTGTTCCTAGTTCTTGCCTATCGGCTGAGGAGGTGCCCGCATGCCGCCGCGCGCATGGTTATCCGTTATCTGCATCGCAGCCCTGCTCATGTGGCTCGCGCCGCCGTCTGTCATGGTCGCCGAGATCGGCAGCGCCGTTAGCGAAGACGAAGAGCTTCGCCTCCTGCTGGAGAAGAGCCTATCGATTACGGAGATCGATAAGGAGATTAGCCGAATCGCTGCGCAGCGCGAGGTGATGGCCGCCCAGATCGGTGAGGCCGGCCTGCTGATCGAAGCCGCTTCGCGGGATGTCGAGCGGCATCGCGAGCAGGCTGGCCGCGTGCTGCGGGCTTATTATACCGGCGAACGCGATCTGCTCCTCGGCGCGCTTATCTCGTTCGACAGCGTGCGGGATTTGCTCGCGATGCTCGATTATTATGAAGTCATTGTGTCGCATGACAAGCATACCTTGGACAATTACAGGAAGCAACAGCAGTCGCTTGTTCAGCAGCAGGACGTGCTGATCAAGGACGAGCAGCGGCTCGCCGAGATCGAACAGAGCCTGCTGACGCAGCGAGAACGGCTCGTGAAGCTGCAGGCCGAAGTCGACGGCGCCTTGGCAAGCAGCGGCGACGAGGCAAGGCTTCGGCTATTGATTGAAGAGATGCTCCTCTATTGGCAGAATACCGGCCTGGTTGAAGTGAAACGCTATTTCCGTGCGCTGGGCAAGGCGATGACCGAGCTGCCCGCATGGCTGAGCGGCAACAAGCGGCTGCTGGAGATCGACGGCTTCAACTATACGCTTCGGCTGCCTGCGGAAGAGCTGAACGGTTTTCTGCGCGAGCAGGACCCGTTGTTCGAACAATTCGAATTCCGATTCGATAACGGATTCATCATTGCGCATGGTCGCAGGGAAGGCGTGGAAGTCGACGTTACGGGCCGCTACACGATCGAGGATGAACCGAAGCATGCGATTCGCTTCCATACCGAAGTATTGAAGTTCAACGGTCTGGAGCTGCCGGATACGACGCGGCGCGCATTGGAGAAGGAATTCGACCTCAACTTCTATCCGCAGATGCTCGTACCGTTCGTCCGCGCGACCGCGGTGGAGATCGAAGGCGGCGAATTGGTCGTCAAGCTTCGCGTCGAGCTGTCCAAACGATAAAATCATCCATAAAGCGAAGGGAGTTCATTGTTCCATGTTCCAGACCGTAACTGCGTTAGCTATCACAATGAAGGAAGGCATGCAGCCCGGCTATTACGCGCAGATCATTAAGAAGCTGGCCGATACCGAAGCGCTGCTCGACCGGGATCGCACCATGCTCTTCATCAAGCCGGAGGGCCGTGCCATCGTCACGGCCGTCCTGGATCATTACGGCGTCACGTACGAAGACAGCGACTGGCTGCACCTGGGCCAGATCGAGGACGGCTGGACGCCTACAAGGCTCTGGAGCGACTACGGGATCGAGACGCGCTCCAGCGCCTTATTCCTGGACCGCTCCCTCGCCGCGCTCGTCTCCTTCGAATCGGACAAGCCCGATTCAGAACCCTCCCAAGCCGAGCAACAGCTCGAAGAGCATGCGATCGCAATTCTGCAAATGTCCCACAACAGTCGCTGTATATTCGCTATTGACCGCCAGCTCCTAGAGCTGGCCCAGGGCATAGCGAAGGCTTATCACTGTGCAGTTGTTTACAACTGCGAGCGATAAGCCTATCGCGATTCGCTTTTAAAAGCCACTCACGTTAAGCCACAACGTGATTCTCAGGTAGAATTGTCAGCGCCGAGAAGGTTGGACGATAGTAGCAATTGAGGAGCGGAATGTAGTCAAAACTACATGAGCACCGGAAAGTGCGCTAGCGTTCAAGATTCGACGCCGACTAAGCTACGAAGCCCTACTTCGCGATCACAATTCTACAACAGGTCGGCGGCTAGTTGGGCTAGCTTGGAGCGCTCCCCTTTCTCCAGCGTAACATGGCCGCTGAGGCTTTCCCCCTTGAACCGCTCCACGATATACGTCAACCCGTTGCTTACCGAGTCGAGATACGGATGGTCGATCTGCTCCGGATCGCCGAGCAGCACGATTTTGCTCCCCTCGCCTACCCGCGACACGATCGTCTTCACCTCATGCTTGGATAAATTCTGGGCCTCGTCGATGATGATGAATTGCCCCGGTATCGACCGTCCGCGAATGTAGGTCAGCGCCTCTACCTGGATGCTTCCGAGCCCCATCAGGATTTTATCGATATCGCCCGACTTCTTCGTATCGAATAGATACTCCAGGTTATCGTAGATCGGCTGCATCCACGGGCGCAGCTTCTCGTCCTTCTCGCCGGGCAAGTAGCCGATATCCTTACCCATCGGCACGACCGGCCTCGCGATCAGGAGCTTCTTATATTTATGCTCGTCTTCCACCTTGAGCAGCGCTGCCGCAAGCGCCAGCAGCGTCTTGCCGGTGCCTGCCTTGCCGGTCAGCGTCACGAGCGGGATGTCGTCGCTGAGCAGCAGCTCCAGTGCCATGCGCTGCTGCGCGTTGCGTGCCGTAATGCCCCATACCGGATCATTGCTGATGAAGAGCGGCTCGAGCTTCATGCCGTCGACGCTCACCTTGAGCAAGGCGGACTTGGACGTCCCCATCTCGTCGCGCAGGATAACGAATTCATTCGGCTGCAGCCTCACGTTCACCGGCAGCGACTTTACGCTAAGGAAGCGGTACGTATAGAATTCGTCGATGACGGACGGGTGGACGTGCAGGTTCATGTAGCCCGTGTATATGTCGTTCTCCGCTACCGTGCGATCGGACAAGTAATCCTGTGCCGGCAGACCGAACACATCCGCCTTCACCCTGACCAGTACGTCCTTGCTCACCAGCACAACCCGCTTCGGCTCCTCTTTCTCCTGCTCTTCCAAATGATAATTCAGCGCTACCGCGAGAATCCGGTTGTCGTTCGTCATCTCGACGAACAGCTCCTGCACGCGCAAGAAACTTCGATGGTTCAACTCTACCTTGAGTAATCCGCCCCCTTCAAGCGGGATGCCCTCATGCAGATGCCCTTGATCCCTCATGCCGTCCATCAAGCGCGAGATCTGTCTCGCATTCCGGCCGAGCTCGTCGGCTAGACGTTTCTTGGAATCGATCTCTTCCAACACCACGGCAGGAATGATGACCTCATTATCCTGGAACGCGAAGATAGCCTGCGGGTCGTGGAGCAGCACGTTGGTGTCGAGCACGAATATTTTTTTCATCGTGGAAACCTCCCGGCGTCGGAATATTCGGTTGGGCTGCGTACATAGCAAGAGTGTGGTGCGGGTACACTAAGGCCGACATTCATAATGATGGATGAAAGGATGAGCACACATGTCGAAATGGATCGTATGGGCATTGGCAGCGCTGCTGCTCGCAGGATGCGCCAGCAACGCGAATCGTAACGATACATCACCCTCTCCCCAGAATAATCAGGGCATTACCGCGAAGCAGCAGCGCGTGGAGAAGAAAGAAATCCGCAATCCCGATAAGGTCGAGGCACGACTGGAGAAGCTCGCAGCCGGCGTTCCCGGCGTCCGCTCTGCCCGATGCGTCGTACTGGGCAACACGGCGATCGTAGGCATCGATGTCGAAGAGAATCTCGAGCGTTCAAGAGTTGGCACGATCAAATATTCAGTGGCTGAAGCGTTCCGCAAAGACCCTTACGGCGCGGATGCGTTCGTTACGGCGGATATGGACCTCGCGGCACGGATCGCCGAGATTCGCTCCGATATCGACAATGGCCGGCCGATTGCAGGCTTCGCGGAGGAACTCGCCGACATTATCGGACGCATTGTGCCGCAGATGCCGCGGGATACCGAGCCTGAGCAGGACTCGGAAGTCCAGAACCAAGGCGCGAAGCTGCGGCCGAGCACGCATAACAAGTCCAATTAAACGCAAAAAGCCTAGTGATAGCATCACTAGGCTTTCTTCATGGCGGCAAACACTTGGCCGTCCAGCTTCGCGGCGGCGCGTTTGTCGTACGTTTTCTCATACTCCGGTACGATGGACAAGCGTGCGCCATAGAACATGGCATCGCGTACGGCGCGAATCTCGATGTCGAAACATACGAGCTTGAACGGCACTTCCTCCAGCGCGTCGGTGACAAGCGCAGCTTGACCATAGACGGCATGGACGGAGCCTTCCGCGAAGATCGTCACGGTCGCTTCCGCATTCGCCGTTAAGTTCGCGACGAGCCGGGATCGGCCGTCGATCGCAAAGCGCAGCCGGCCGTTGTCGACCGCATACACCCATGAGATCGCATTCGAGGTCGGCGAGCCGCTCTCGGCATCGATCGTGTGCAGAATAACGAACGTCTCGTCCTGCAGCTGCCGGAATAGAGCATCGGATAGTGTCGTGATCGGTTCGGTCATCCGCATGACCTCCTTGAGAACGTTGAGTCGAGCTTTACATCCCCATTATAGCATAGCCAATTCTGATGTACCACCCGGCGCTTACTCCGTCATCTTCGCCTTCAGCGCAGCCTTCGCCTCAGCCAGCTTCGCGTCGTCCAGATAGACGTACGGGCTGCGCCACGTACCTTCGAGCGGGATGAATTGGATGCCGCTACGGTCGATCCCGAAGTAGGTCATCATCATGTTCTCGATTTCTTTCGCCGGCATGTCCATCTCCATGTTGTTGCCGACGGCTTCGATTACCTTGCCGAGCTTGGAGACGCCGCCGAGCGATTTCATCCGGTCCGTGAGCGCGCCGAGCACCTCGCTCTGCCGCGCATTGCGTTCGAAGTCGCTGGACTCGTCCGTACCGGCGTTCGACTTGCGGTAGCGGACAAAATCGAGCGTCTGGCCGCCGTCAAGCTTTTGGAAACCTGCTGTCAGATTAATGTTCGTGCCGTCCGCATTATCGACATAACGCATATCCATGTCGACATTCACTTCGACGCCGCCGAGGGCGTCGACAACGTCGCGGAAGCCTTGGAAGTTCACGATCGTCGTATAAGCGACAGGAATATCGAAAAATTGACCGAACAGTTCCTTCATGTCGCCCCGCGCCTCGGACTCGGCTGCGAAGCCTTCGAGTCCTTCCTCGCGGGCGGAACCTAGGAACCGCGCATAGTAGCTGTTCGCCTTGCGCGTACGATAGCCGTCAAGTTCAATTCGCGTATCCCGCGGAATCGATACGACTACGGCGGACTTCGTCGCCGGGTTGAATGCGGCGACCATCATCACGTCCGTATTCATGCCGCCGGTCTTCACGCGCGTATCCACGCCCATCAGCAGCATCGCGAACGGCTTGACCTTCACCGATTCCGTCTTCGGAACGACGGTTATTTCGCCGTTATCGTTGTCCGTGCTAATGACTTGGATCGCATCCTTCGTCTCCAGGAAAAGATAGCCCAAGAATAAGGCTGCTGCAAGCAATATAAGGAAGAAGACGAGGAAGAAGAATCTGCCCCACCGGAAACCGCGCTTCTTCTTCGGCTGTTTCTTGTGTGCGGCAGACCGGGACGTCTGTGTATCTGAGCTCATGCTCTCACCTATTCATTGTATTTCGGATTGGATGCAATATCGGTCAAGAGCTGTTCCCCCGCTTCGCGCGGATAGAACTGCTTCTTGACCCGTCCTTCCCGTTCGTAACGCACGTGAATCATCGTCTCGTCCGTCGTCTCGATGGCAATGCTCGTTACGCCGTGATCCTCCGTCAGCATCTGCAGGAAGAAGTCGCGGGTCTCCGCCGCCGCATTGTCATCGGGACGGGCATCGGCTACGATCTGAATCTGCAGCCAGTTGAATAAGGCATCGTCGAATCGCATCCTTACCCCTCCTTCTGCTCGCCGGACTGCGCGGAAGAACCGCCCTTCCACTTGTCGTACAGCTGGCGTCCGCGCAGCATGAGCATCATCGCGACCGCGACGGCCATGCATTGAATGATCGGCAGCTTGTCGACCTGCAGGATGGTCAGGATGAAGCTGCCGAACGCGATCAAGAGATAGACAAGAATCTCCTTCAGGATCGGCAGCCGCTGCTGCGCGCGGAACACTTTGTTGAAGATGTAAATTGTGAAGCCCAAGATCAGGAAATACGATACGAGCATATGCTCGCTGAGCCAGTTCTGCAACGTTCGTAACCTCCCTGTCGATTAAACGCCGGCCTGCGCCGTTTTGCGATGCTTTTCCGCACGTTCGCGCTCGCTCTTGTTCAATATTTTTTTGCGGAGTCGGATCGACTTCGGCGTGATCTCGCAATATTCATCGTCGTTCAAGTATTCGAGCGCGGCTTCGAGCGAGAAAATAACCGGCGTCTTCATCTTGACCGTATCTTCCTTCGTCGCGGAGCGCACGTTCGTCAGCGCCTTCTCCTTGCACAAGTTCACGATGATGTCGTTGTCGCGGTTATGCTCGCCTACGACCATACCCTCGTAGATCTCCGTGCCCGGCTCGAGGAACAGAATGCCGCGGTCCTCGACGGACAGCATGCCGTAGAATGTCGTCGTCCCGTTCTCGCTTGCCACGAGTACGCCTTGATGGCGTCCTCCGACGCCAGAGCCTGCAAGCGGCCCGAAATGGTCGAAGGCGTTATTCATGACGCCGTAGCCGCGCGTCAGGGTTAGGAAGTTGGTACGGTAACCGATCAAGCCGCGTGCCGGAATGATGAATTCCAGACGGACTTGGCCCGTACCGTTATTGATCATGTTGACCATCTCCGCCTTGCGTGTCCCTAAGCTCTCCATGACCGCGCCCATGCTCTCCTCGGGCACGTCGATCAAGAGACGTTCGTAAGGTTCCACCTTGACGCCGTTCTCTTCCTTGACGATAACCTCCGGCTTCGACACCTGCAGCTCGAATCCTTCGCGGCGCATATTCTCGATCAGAATGCCGAGATGAAGCTCGCCGCGGCCGGATACGACGAATGCATCCGGGCTGTCGGTCTCGTCGACGCGCAGCGCCACGTCGGTCTCAAGCTCCTTCATGAGCCGTTCGCGCAGCTTGCGGGAGGTGACCCACTTGCCTTCGCGTCCCGCGAAAGGACTGTTGTTCACCAGGAATGTCATCTGCAGCGTCGGCTCGTCGATTTTCAGTACCGGCAGCGCCTCCGGGTTGGCCGGATCTGCGATCGTCTCGCCGATATTGATCTCCTTGATGCCTGCGATCGCAACGATATCGCCGGCGCCTGCTTCCGCGATCTCAACGCGCTTCAAGCCTTGGAAGCCGAACAGCTTCTCGATGCGCGCTTGCTTCTGTCCGCCCTCGCGCGTCATGACGGCGACGGGTTGCCCTTGCTTGATAATGCCGCGGTTGACGCGGCCGATCGCGATGCGGCCGAGGTATTCGTTATAATCCATCAGCGTGACGAGGAATTGCAGCGGCTCGTCCATCTTCTCCGTCGGGGACGGAATATGGCTGACGATCGTCTCGTACAACGCCTGCATGTTCTCGTCTTGCTGCTCTGCATCCAAGCTCGAAGTTCCCATTAGTGCCGATGCATAGACGACCGGGAAGTCCAACTGCTCGTCATTGGCGCCGAGCTCGATGAACAAATCAAGCACCTCGTCGACAACTTCGGACGGGCGCGCATTCGGACGGTCAATCTTATTCACGACGACGATCGGAGTCAGGTTGCTCTCGAGCGCTTTGCGGAGGACGAACTTGGTCTGCGGCATGCAGCCCTCGAACGCATCGACGACAAGCAGCACGCCGTCGACCATTTTCATGATCCGCTCCACCTCGCCGCCGAAGTCGGCATGGCCTGGCGTATCCACGATGTTGATCAGGTATTCCTTGTACGTAATGGCCGTGTTCTTCGCGAGAATCGTAATGCCGCGCTCGCGTTCGATATCGTTCGAGTCCATGGCGCGTTCTTGTACTTGTTCGTGCTCCCGGAACGTTCCGGATTGTTGGAGCAGTTTGTCAACCAGCGTCGTTTTGCCGTGGTCGACGTGTGCGATGATCGCGATGTTGCGAATGTTGTTCCTTGCTTGCATGAAAAATGTAATTCCCTTCTCTTATAGATTGTTTGTAAATCCAGTATAGTCTCCCTGCCCCAGCGCTGCTTGCGCGAATAACAGGTGGGTTACCAGCGGTAACGTCTGCCGAAAGCCATCCATGCTCCGATACAGATGAGCGCGATCGCGATCAAGTAAATGCCCCATGTCCAGATCAGCATCATGACGAGCAGGCCGATCGATATGGTGCCGAGAATCATCCCTGCGACCTGCGCGTTCTTCGGACGCGAATGATCGAACAGATAGTATTCGTAGAGGCCGATTGCGGCGCCCAGAATGAACACCGGCCACAAGTAATGCATTGCGCCCCAGCCTGCCAGATTGCAGATCAGGAACAACACGCCGTACGTGGATAAGATGCCGCCCGGAATCAGCACGATGGAAGGCAGCATGCGACCGAAGAACAGCACATGCAGCAGAATGCCGGGGACGAGGATGACGAGCGGCCAGAACAGGCTGCCGATGAAGTTGAATACCCCCAGCTTTCCTAGCAAAATAACGACGCCGGCCACCAAAATCAGGATGCCGACGGAGTATTGGTTTTTGGACATGGTTCTCTCCCCCATTTACGCCGCCCGCGAACCCCGAGTCGCCCACATGAGCCCGCCGGCTTACATCACGATGCCGGCTTCGCCTATCTCGCGGAGAATAGACGAATACCGACATGATTATCATTTATATAGTGTAATGGAATTGAGCCCAAAAAACCAGTGCCGATTGTGATCGCGATAGATGAAGATAGTACCTATTCGCTTCTTCGCATCAGGAGGAACAAAATGATGACGAGCGGGATGGATAAGACGGGGATCGCTTCGGCCAGCGTCGGCGCGCCTTGGAACAGCAGCCTGTCCATGCCGGGATCATGGACCAGCATCTTCCCGGCAGCATAGCCGAGCAGCGCTGCGCCGACATAGGTCAGCTGCGGAATTCGGCGCAGCAGCGCGCTCACGGCGTGGCTGCCCCAGATGATAAGCGGGATGCTCAGCATGATGCCTAGCAGGATCAATACGAAATCGCCTTCCGCAACGGCCGCAATCGCAAGCACGTTATCCAAGCTCATGACAAAATCGGCCATGACGATCGTCTGAATCGCGGCGAACAACGTGGAAGACTTCCGCACGCGGTGTTCTTCCCCGCCGCCGGCAGCGTCGAGCAGCAGCTTAATCGCTATCGCATAGAGCAGTACGGCTCCGATCGCCTGCAGGTACGGGATCGCGAGCAGCGTTACCGCCGCCACCGTCAGCAGGCAGCGCAGCGCGATCGCCGCAGCCGTCCCCCACCAGATCGCACGCTTCCGTTGGTGCTGGGGCAGCTGTTGGCTGGCCATGGCGATCACGATCGCATTATCCCCGCTTAACAAGACGTTAATCAGCATAATTTCAAGAAACGTCAGCACACTATCCAAGGTACATGCCCCCTTCGTTAGACAAATGTATGTCCAAGAAGGCTTGGTTATGCTTTAATAGATGAGGATAAGATTCACGGATTGTTCGGAATCCGATGGGTCTTGGTTTACGTATTTAAGGGATGTTTGCAAGCATAGGAGGGAAAGGAGGGACAAGCGTGGATATTTTTTCAGTAGAATTCTGGACCGCCTTGCTCACGATTATATTCATTGATCTCGTGCTAGCCGGCGATAACGCGATCGTGATCGGGCTTGCGGCGCGCAACCTGCCGAAGCAGCAGCAGAAGGCTGCCGTGCTATGGGGAACCGCCGGCGCCGTCGGGATTCGGATCGTGGCGACCATCTTGGTCGTCTACCTGCTCGAGATTCCCTGGCTGCTGCTCGCAGGCGGACTCTTGCTGCTGTGGATCGCCTATAAGCTGCTCGTGCAGGAAGAAGGCGGACATGATATCAAGGCAGGCAACACGCTCTGGCAATCGGTGCGGACGATCATCATTGCGGATGCCGCAATGGGACTCGATAATGTCATAGCGGTTGCAGGCGCAGCAGAGGGACACACCGGACTCGTTATTATCGGTCTTCTCATCAGCGTGCCGATCGTCGTCTGGGGCAGTACGCTGTTCATCAAGCTCATCAACCGATTCCCGTGGATCGTGTATGTGGGCTCAGGCGTGCTGGCTTACACCGCGGCGAAGATGGTTACCCACGAGGCTAAGCTCGAATTCCTGTTCAAGGATAACGGCATCCTGAGCTGGACGTTCATGATCGCGATGATCATCCTCATTATTGCCGCGGGGATGTGGACGAACGCATCCCGGGCTAGGAAAGCCGGCCTGCATGAAAAAAGCAGCGAATCCCATTAGGGATTCCTGCTTTTTTTCATTCGTATCAGAACCAGTCGTCTGTGTCCGCGTCGGCAGCGGTTCGATCCTCATGCCACAGAAGTACTGTCTCGGTCTGCTCCACGGCAATGTCCTCCATGCTCCGCAGACCGGCAATCGAAGCCTCTACCGTCTCGGTAACCCGCAGATTCGGGTTCGTGCTGGGCGACTTGGGAACGAACAGCGTGCAGCAGTCCTCATAGGGCAGAATCGACGTCTCGAACGTGCCGATGGCGACGGCCTGATCGATGACTTCCTGCTTATCCATCATGATGAGCGGCCGCAGCAGGGGCAGCTTGGTGTCCCGCCCGATCACGTGCAAGCTGCCCAGCGTCTGGCTGGCGACCTGGCCTAAGCTGTCACCGGTCACGATCGCAAGGGCGCCCTGCTTGTCCGCGATTCGTTCGGCGATGCGCAGCATCGAACGCCGCATGAGCGTGATGATGAGCTGATCCGCTCTCGCGCCGGCAATCGACGTCTGAATATCGGTGAACGGAACCAGATGCAGCCGGATCGGCTGGCCGCTGAAGTAGCTCAGTCTCCTGCCCAGCTCAATCACCTTATCCTTCGCCTGCTCGCTCGTGAAGGGGTAGCTGTGGAAGTGGACCGCTTCGAGTTCCAGTCCCTTGCGCATGGCCTTCCATCCCGCGACAGGGCTGTCGATCCCGCCGGACAGCAGCAGCACGGCCTTGCCGTTCGTGCCGTACGGGTACCCGCCGGCACCCCGCTCGACCTGACAATACAGATACGTATCCTTCGCCTGAATCTCCACGCGCAGCTCGATCTCCGGGTTGCGGACATCGACGCGCAGCCCCGGCGCCGTGCGCAGCACATGCGAGCCGACGAGATGATTCATTGCCTGGGAGTCATGCGGGAATTGCTTCCAAGTCCGCTTCACCGACACTTTGAATGTGCCCTCCAGCTTCGGAAAAGTGCCCATCACCTCAAGCGCTCCCGCTTGAATGGCAGTCAACTCGGAATCGACCCGCTTCACCGGACTGAAGGACAAGATGCCGAATATCGTCTTCAAGCGCTTCGCAACCGGCTCGTAGCTTTCCCCGTTCAGCTCGATGTAGATGCGCCCGTATGTCTTGACGATCGCAAGCTTCGGGTAGGACTTCAGCGCGGCCTCGACCTGCCTCAGCATCGCGCGCTCGAACTTCCCCCTGTTCCTTCCCTTCACGGTATATTCGCCGAATCGAATCAGTATGCGATCGAATGTCATGCCGAGCTCCCCTTTCCGATTAGCGGCTTCAGCTTCTGTACGACGGCAGCCAGCCTTGCGAGCAGCACGTCGACATGTTCCTCCCGATGCTCGTCGCCGAGACTGATCCGGATGCCGCTTGCCGCGCTTGCCGCGTCTCTGCCCATCGCGAGCAGGACGCGGCTCGGCTGCTCGTCCTTGGACGAGCAGGCAGACTTGGTCGAGACGATGATGCCGTGCTTCTCCAACGAATGAATCATGACCTCCGGCCGCATGCCGGGGTAGCAGAAATGTACGATATGCGGCGCCATCGGCCGATCTGCTGCGCTGTCGCCGTCTTCGGCCGTCGGACCGCTTACCATGAGCTCAGGGATGGCGGCAATCCCGCGTACGAGCCGCTGCCGCAGCGCGGCCATGCGCGCATGCCGCTCCCGCTGCGATTCCACGGCCATTCGAAGCGCCTTCGCAGCAGCTACGATCGCGGACACATTCTCGGTCCCCGGACGCAGCCCTTCCTCCTGCTCGCCTCCGTGAAGCAGCGACTCGAGCTCAATGCCGTTCCTGACATACAGCCATCCCGTCCCGCGCGGCCCGCGAAGCTTATGCGCGGACATCGCGAACAGGTCGATCCCCCATTCCTTCAGCTGTACCGGGAGCTTACCAGCGCTCTGCACGCCGTCGACATGGAACAGCGTCCGCGGGCGATCCTTCAGCAGCCTGCCCACCGCTTCGATCGGCTGTACGGACCCCACTTCATTGTTGACGTGCATCATGCTGACGAGTATGGTGTCGTCAGTCAGTACGGCCTCCACCTGCTGCGCCGTTACATGGCCGGTCCCGTTGGGGCTGAGGTAAGTAACGCGAAACCCTTCTCGTTCGAGCGCGCGAAATGCTTCGTATACGGACGGGTGCTCCACTTCCGTCGTCACGACATGATTGCCGCGGTTGCGGTAACGCCGTGCGGCGCCCAGTATGGCCAGATTATTGCTCTCCGTGCCTCCTGACGTGAATCGCCATTCCGCCGCATCTGTCTCGAACAACTGCGCAGCGAGTGCACGTGCGCGATCGACTAGCCGCCTGGCCTGCACGCCGCCGCGATGAAGCGAAGAGGGATTCGCGTAATGCTGCGCCATCACCTCCACCATCGTACGAATGACGTCTTCATGCGGCGGCGTCGATGCGGCATGGTCGTAATACAGCATGGCTGTGCCTCCTTTCCCAACTGGATTGCTTGAATGTATTGCGAATGGGTGCCATACAAAGAAGAAGACTCCGGGACGGAGTCATGTGTACGTTCGTATTGGGACGTTCGGGACAGTTGTCTCCCCTACGCCGCTCTATTAGCCGACCGGCAAGTATTGCCGTACAGCATCCAACACCTTGCCTACGTAGCGTTGCGTCTCGCCTGGCAGCTTGTGCAGGTTCGCGTCGAAATCGGCATCCGTGCGAATACCGGTTCGGTCGACTCGGCCTGGTCCTGCATTATAGGCTGCCAGGGCAGCCTTGACGTTGCCGTCGTATTTGTTCAGCAGATAGGATAAGAATCGCGTGCCGCCATCGATATTCTGAATCGGATCGAATGCATTCGTCACGCCGAGACCCTTAGCCGTCGCATCCATCAGCTGCATGAGCCCCTTGGCCCCTGCTGACGATACCGCATTCGGATTGAACGACGATTCGGAATCGATAACCGCCTTAATTAAGGAAGGGCTTATGCCGTATTTATGAGCGGACTGCTCGATGATCGAATCGAATTCGGTCGGCTTGCCGCTCGAAGACAGGCCATAGCTAGCAAGCATGCCGCTAATGCCCATAGACAACGGTTGATTCATGCCGTTCGATAATTGCGGCTGAAGCGCGCTGCTCCCCATCGACATCAGCACGTTCGCGAACGGACCGCTGCCGTAGCCGTAGTCTTGATCCAGGCGGTATGCGTTCATTACCGACTGACCGATATCGCCCGTACCCGTCAACTGCTGCAGGAGCGAATCGAATAGCGAGCTCTCGCCGGCGCCTGCTGTCGCATTCCAACCGTTCGCCGGTGCGGAATCGAAATTGACCGAAGGCATGAACTGCAGTTGCAGCATCGTACGGATCATTCTTGGATCGATACTCATTAGGAATGACGCTCCCTCGCATTGATGCTTTCATTTTACACGTTTTCTCCGCTGCGGGCTAGTCCATTTCCGAATCCAATTTGTATCTGCATGCGCAAGAACGGCGGATCCCAAGGATCCGCCGTTCGTTCGAAGCGTTAAGAGAGTACGGAATAGATCGGTATAAAGACCACATATGCTGCTGCCGCCAGCAGCCCGATTGTCATGGACCAGACGCCTAATCCTCTCGCGCCCTGCCGATATGCGGCATAACCCAGCACGGCTGCGGTTAGTCCGAGCAGCAAGGGCCATACGAATAAGGAGGCAATGGCCATGATCAAGGAGAACATGCCCAGCGTCCGTCCAGCACTTGCCTGCGAAGCCAACGCTCTCTTCTGCGCGCTGCGCAGTTCGTGACGCTCAGGCTCCTCGCCGACCGGGTTGACCCGATACGGAACGGCAATTTCTGCTGCTGCCTCTGTATCGTGCTGTTTCATGCCCGTCTCCGTGAGCCATGCTTCTCGCGGGACCGGATGGTGGCTTACGTTTCCTGTGTAGGCTTGCCCGTCATCATGCAACGTCTCGTTGTCGTTCAAGCGTCCTCACTCCTTCGGCTTGAAGGTATGACAGCAGGTAACGGATGAATCGGATGCCTTGTCCTTATGATCGGTTCCCAGCCCGCCAGCGAATTCGGAACTGTAATCGGCAGATGCATGCTTGTCCACGTCGACCATGATCTGGCTCGCCTTGCATTGATTGCCTTGCGCCCAGAACGAGCAATTGGATACGCTGCACTTTACGCCTTCCGGCATGAAAAATCACCTCCAGTAACAAGTTGCCCGCTACCGTGGTGACCTATGCTTGGTTTATTTTTGTCCCTGCAGCCTGCGCTGGGTCATATAGTCGCTCTCGTAGTACGTCAGCTCTTCGCGAAGATCCTCGTAAATCTTGGATACGCCGAGCACGATGTCTCTTGCTGCCCGCACCGGCTTATGGCGGAAGCGAATCGCGTCTTGTCCGGTATATGCGTACCGGCCGTCTTCCGAATACCCTTCATTCTTCGGGTAAAAATAAGCGTTCACGCTCTGATGATACGTCTCGTACAGGGCGCGTTCCGCAAATTCGGTATCGAAGTTCGGTCTGCGCAGCGCGACGCCGAGCTTCTCGTATGCCACCTCGGAGAAGACGAGCAGATGTCTAAGGTCGGAGAGCAGGCCCGAGTAGAAAGAAGCGGTCGATTCCGGATCCCCTTCTTGAACCAATTCAGGCAATGCATGATCGTTCAAGAATGATTCGAGCTGCCCGATCGCCAGCTTAAGCTTGCCATGTGCAGATTCCGTGATGAGCTTCACGTTAGCAGGTGTCATTATGAGTAATCCTCCTTCATGATTCAGGACGTATCAAGGTGAATTCATATCATCAACATGGTAACACAATTTCTATTGAAACGGTACTGCAGAATGACAATCCAAGGGGCCGTATATTTCGCCCTGCCGCACCTCATCCTAAGCAACGGGAGGTTGATTGCAATATGTCGTCCAAACGCCGGTGGACCGGCTATCTCATCACGCTGACAGCCGCGCTGCTGCTTATCCCGATGACGCCATGGCTTGCTCCCGACAGAGAGGACGGCCGTGCGAAGCAGCCGGTGCCCGCCAGGCCGCAGGCCGCTTCAGCCGAGCGGGAACAGAAGCTCAAGCAGGCATCCGTCACCCACGATATGGAGGATACGGCTGCCCTATGCAAGACGGAGTGCGCGCTGGAATTCCGGAAGCTCTCGAATGAAGAGGGCAGCAGCAAGCGCACCCTGAAGCACATGCAGCACATGCATCCGCATATGACCTATATACAAGTGCATAAGGATCAGGGCGCAATCGAATCGTCAGGCAGCTTGCCCGGCGGACTTCAGTCCGTGTACAAGCAGCACATCGCGCGGGCGAAGCGAAGCTTCCAGACCGGCAGCAAGCAATATGCTTCCGATTCTTTCAAGCATGACGGCCACCGTTATATCGTGCTTGCCGTTGCCGCCGACGCCGGGACAAGCATGACGACCGGATTGATTCGCCAGGATATCGTCGACCAAGTGGCGAAGCATCAGCGGCGCAATCTGCGGCTTGTGCCTTATCCTGCCGAAGGCAGATATCGAACTGAGAGCGTGGAGCCGAACACGACGCGCGATATTACGGTCAAGTCGGGCGAAGACAACGGCAATGCGAGCCATTACCACGAGCATGAAGTCGTTGTCCGCTTCCGCGACGTGCCTACCGAGGATGAGATGAAGAAGATCATGGCAGGCATACGCGGAACATCTGTCCACAAGCTCGGTTATGCGCATGTATTCACATCAAGTGCCATGCAAGCGGAGGAGATGATGCGCTACTTCGCGGAGCAATGGAATCCGGTATACGTCGAACCGCATTACCTGTATCTGACGAATGAGGAAGACGACATCGCTTCCAATGCGAGCGGGCAGATCGTGCCGAACGATGCGCTGTATTCCGAATACCAATGGAACTTGCCGTCTATCCGAACGGAACAGGGCTGGAACATGACCAAGGGCAGCGAGGAAGTTATCGTGGCGGTGCTCGACACCGGCGTACAGCTCGATCATCCGGATCTTGCCGGGCGAATGACCGAGGGCTTCAACGTCGTCGGGGACGGTCCTCCCGATGACGACGTCGGGCATGGCACGCATGTCGCCGGCGTCATATCGGCTGGCGTCAATAATCGGGAAGGCGTGGCAGGCATGTCTTGGTATAACAAGGTGATGCCGGTCAAAGTGCTGGACGGCAGCGGCACGGGAACGACCTATTCCGTTGCCGAAGGCTTGATCTGGGCAGTCGACCACGGCGCCAAGGTCATCAATATGAGCTTAGGCAACTACGCTTCTGCCGAATTCCTGCATGATGCGATTCGTTACGCCTACGATCATGACGTCGTGCTGATCGCGGCCAGCGGCAATGACGATACGGACAGGCCCGGATTCCCAGCGGCGTATCCCGAAGTATTTGCGGTGGCAGCCACAAGCGAAGACGGACAAAAGGCTTCGTTCTCGAACTACGGCGATTATATCGACGTCGCAGCGCCGGGCAACAACATCCCGAGCACCTATCCAGGCAATCAGTATGCGGCTCTGTCCGGCACTTCGATGGCGAGCCCGCATGTCGCGGCGCTTGCCGGCCTCATACGCACCATGAATCCGGCCTTATCGAATGAGGAGGTCATGGCGCTCATGCGCGAGACGGCAACCGATATCGGGGATAAAGGCAAGGACATCTATTACGGCTACGGCCAGATCGACGTGGCTCGAGCGCTGCAGGCAGCAGAGCAGTCGGCCAATTCCCTTGGCGGCTTTGCCGAGCAGGTGAAGAGACGGATCAACGCGATCAAGCTGCAATTTGGATTATAAGTTGGTTGAGTTGCAGGAAAAAAGCGCCCGATCCCAAGCAGTGGACTGCTTGAATCGGGCGCTTCTGTTCGTTATGGATAGCGTTGCGGAAAGCTTGCCGTAAGCCGGGTTCTGTACTTCCGGTGGTCATAACGGGAACGACCCTCCCACCATCGAAGCGACAATCATCTATCTAGGCCTGCCATTGCTGACAAGCTCAAGCGACACACCCGAACGCGCCTCGGGCTAAGGCTGCGGTTATGAGCCGCCGCGTTCTCTCGGTCTTGCTCCGGATGGGGTTTACCAGCCGCGTTGTCACCAACGCCGCTCGTGGTCTCTTACACCACGGTTCCACCCTTACCTGTGCCGGCTAAGCCGGCCATCGGCGGTCCGTTTCTGTGGCACTATCCTTCGGCTCGCGCCGACTGGACGTTATCCAGCATCCTGCCCTGTGGAGCCCGGACTTTCCTCCCGCAGCATCAAGGCTGCCGGCGATTGTCTGTCAAGCTTTCCGCTCTTGGAACAGTATACTCGGAATCCAACCAAACCTCAACCACATTCCGCTGGAAGCGGGGCCAATTGTGATCGCGAGGCAGTTGCTTCGTAGCCTATTCGACGTCGAATCTTGAACGCTGCCCGAAAATTCCGGTGCTCATGTAGCTTTGACTACACTCCGCTCCGGATTTTCTTCCATCGTCCAACCTTCTCGGCGCTGACAATTGACCATTTGGAACTCTCGAACCTCCTACACGAACCGGAACGGTTCGGTGTCGATCGTCGATGCGATGACGTCGGTGACGTACTTGCCGGCGGCGAGGTTCGCCGACAGCCATTCGGCTACCCGCGTCTTCATCAGCTTCTCGATGTTGTGGCCCGGGTCGACGATCGCGATGCCCGCCGCAAGCGCGTCATGCGCGGTATGATAGTCGATATCTCCCGTGACGAGCACGTCCGCGCCGGCGAACATCGCATGACGAACGTATTTGGCACCGGAGCCGCCGAGCACGGCGACCTTGCGCACCATCCGTCCCGGATCGCCGACAAGCCTTGCCGTCGGCACGTCGAACGCCTGCTTCACTTGCTCGGCGAACGCCGCCAGCGGAAGAGGCGCAGGCAGCTTGCCTACGCGACCGAGTCCGAAGGAGCGGCCCTTCAAGTCCATCGGATAGAGATCATAAGCCACCTCTTCGTAAGGGTGCGCCTTCAGCATCGCCTGTACGACCTTGCGCTGCACTTGCTCCGGCACGACGGTCTCTACGCGAATCTCTCTCGTCCGCTCCAGCTTCCCCGGCTTGCCGATATACGGGCTGGTCCCCTCGCCGGGCAAGAAGGTGCCTTCCCCTTCAATATTGAAGCTGCACTTGCTGTAGTGGCCGATCTGGCCTGCGCCTGCCTGCCAGATTGCCTCAAGCACCTGTGTCTGATGGTCCTCGGGTACGAATACGACGAGCTTGCTCAGCTTGTCGGTATGTACCTCTTCCAGGCAGTCCCTACCCTCGAGCCCCAGCATGTCCGCCATCCAATCATTAATGCCGCCGTCCGCGACGTCTAGATTGGTATGCGCGATATAGACCGCAATATCGTTCTTGATCAGCTTCTCGAACATCCGCCCTGCAGGCGTCGCCGTATCGATCTTGGCCAGCGGACGATAGATAACGGCATGATGCGCGATAATGAGATCCGCCCCTGCTTCAATCGCCTCGTCGACGACGGCGTCGGTTACGTCCAGCGCCACCAGTACCTTGCGAATTTCCTTCTGGAGCGTTCCGACCTGCAGCCCGATCTTGTCGCCTTCAACGGCGTAATGCTTGGGAGCAAGGCGCTCCATCAATTGAGCGACGGTCTGACCGTGTGCAAACATGCGAGCACCTCCCCGATTCGATCGATATCCGATCGTATAATCCTGCTCTTCTCCTGCGCCTCAGCTGACTGTGACCTGTCGATCTGTCTGCATACCGTGCGCAGCTTCTCTTGCTCGTCCGACCATTTGCGATAGAAGGCTTCCGGCGGCTGCCGCAGCAGCCATGGCCCCATCCGAAGCAGCCAGTTGCGCTTCGTCTCCTCCGCATGCTCTACCTGAAGGAACTGCGGATCGTAGAGGATCTCCTGCAGCTGCTCCGCATCCGGAATGCGCAGCGCCAGCAGCACCTCATAGAATTTGCCGTCCTCTTCGAGCAAACGCTCGGCTGCCAAATACCAGCCGTGCTTGATCAACCAGCCGCGTACGATATCTTCGCCTACGTTCGGCTGCAGCACCAGCGTGCGTACCCCTTCCAGCTTCCCTGCGGCAGCGCCCTTGTCGAGTATATCCGCCATCAATGTGCCGCCCATGCCGGCAATCGTCACGCAGTCCGCCTCGCCCGGCTCCAGCACGGCTAACCCGTCGCCAAGCCGCGCAGCGATCGACCCAGCGAGACCGCTTGCGGCGATCTGAGCGGAGGCCGCCTTGAGCGGCCCTGCATTCACCTCGCCCGCGATTGCAGACGGCGATTTGCCGGATTGAACCAGATAGACCGGCAGCAGCGCATGATCGGAACCGATATCGGCCGTGCGCGCGCCCGGCGGCACGAGGTCCGCGATCGTCTGCAGCCGTTGTGATAGTTTTAACATGTTAAGCAACCCACGCAATCCATTGTTTTCGCAGCGCGAAGATCATAGCGCCGCCTAATGCAATTTTAACAATTAATTGTACCTGAATCCAAGTCTGCTCATCCAAGATGAACGCCGTATGCAGCTCAGGCATGAACCAGAGCAGCGCACCGGTTACGAACAGCACGCCTGAAGCCGGCTTGGACCAGCGGTGCACGAACCAGCTGAACCAGCCGAACACGAACGCCCCCGGCACCCAGTACAGCTGGACCTCATACCATTTCGGCTCTGTGCCGTTCTTCGCGAGAAGCAGCGTGTAGACGAGGATCGCGGCTGCCCACCCGCAGAAGTGCAGCACCGGAATGCGTACGCCGATGCCGAACAGAATCCAGAACAAGCTGCAGAACGTTAAGTACGCCGCAGACCAGCCCCACTCAGTAAAGCCATGCAGATAGAGCATGTACAAGCCGATTCCGAGCATGAACACCATGCCGGCTCCGATCGAAGCGAGACCCGCAGCCTCCCGGTCATTCATGCGGCAGCGCTGGCCCCAATAGAGCAGGCCGATGATGACCGACAGCGCAACGCCGGTTTGCAATACAGGGTGAAACACGCTAAAATATAAAGCGACAATACAAATCAAGGAAAAGGCGCCAAATACAAGTAGCCACTGCTTGCCGCTCGATTGTCCGATGGCATGAACGGCCTTGCCGGTCAAGCTCGCAGGAGCAGGTCGCTCCCCTTGTTCATCCAGATAGAGATTCAATAAGAAGTCGCAATACTGCTCCGGCAGCAGCCTGCCGCGCCGCCAATAATCGATCTCTCTTACGATCGTCTTGCGCCGTTCATCATTCATTCATTCCCGTATCCTTTCAGCCCATAATCTTACAAATATAAGATTATATATCGGTGCATGCACTCGAAGTTGTGAGTCTACCGCGAATTGGCGCTATGCTTTCCGCGTTCCGGCTACAAAAAAGACCTTGCTGCTGACGCAGAAAGGTCGATCAAGCTGCTTTTACTCCAGAAAATCCTTCAACCGTTTGCTGCGGCTAGGGTGGCGAAGCTTCCGAAGCGCCTTCGCTTCGATCTGGCGAATACGCTCGCGCGTTACGCCGAACACCTTGCCGACTTCCTCCAACGTCCGCGTCCGGCCGTCATCCAAGCCGAATCGTAGACGCAGCACGTTCTCTTCCCGCTCGGTCAGCGTATCGAGCACGTCCTCCAGTTGTTCCTTCAGCAGTTCGTAAGCTGCGGCATCCGCAGGCGCCAACGCCTCTTGATCCTCGATGAAGTCGCCCAGATGGGAATCGTCCTCTTCGCCGATCGGCGTCTCAAGCGATACCGGCTCTTGCGCAATCTTCATGATCTCCCGCACCTTCTCGGTACTCAGATCCATCTCGGCCGCGATTTCTTCCGGCGTCGGTTCACGCCCCAGCTCCTGCAGCAGCTGACGCGATACGCGTATCAGCTTATTGATCGTCTCTACCATATGAACCGGAATCCGAATCGTACGCGCCTGATCGGCAATCGCCCGCGTGATCGCTTGGCGAATCCACCATGTGGCATACGTACTGAATTTGAAGCCCTTGTCATGGTCGAACTTCTCTACAGCCTTGATCAAGCCCATGTTGCCTTCTTGAATCAAGTCCAGGAACAGCATGCCTCGTCCGACATAACGCTTCGCGATGCTGACTACGAGCCGGAGATTCGCCTCAGCCAGACGGCGCTTGGCTTCCTCATCGCCGTTCTCGATTCGCTTCGCGAGCTCGACTTCATCGTCCGCGGACAACAAGGGCACGCGGCCGATCTCCTTCAAGTACATCCGCACCGGGTCGTTAATCTTAATGCCGGGCGGCAGAGCCAGATCATCGTCAAAGTTGAAGTCGTCGTGTTCGCGCTCTTCGTCCGCCGCGCCGGGCATCCGATGATCGTCGTCATTCTCGTTGACGACCTCGATTCCCATGTCGTCCAGCTGCTCGAAGAACTCGTCGATCTGTTCAGGGTCTTGGTCGAATGGAGAGAGCTTCTCCATAATTTCCTTATACGTCAAGGAAGAACGTTTCTTGCCTTGCTCCATTAGCTGGTCCTTCACGAGCTCCAGCTTCTGCTCCGAATCCAATTCAGTATGTTGATCGTTCGCCATACTCCGACTCCCTCCTCCCTAGACATGCCGTCATGCCTTGCCTTTCAACTGTCTCTCTAGGGTCATAATCTCAATTGCGATTTGTGCGGCAAGCAGCACGTCTCCTGCACGCTCGGCACGTATTCGTTCTTCTACCCGTTCCTTCAATTCCTGCAGCTTCTGTTCTTTGATCACTTCTTGAGCGTAGGCGTCTAGATTATCGCTCGTATACGGAGGTACCGTGTCCATGCTCAGGATGGAAGCTGCTGTCCGTTCCAATCGTTCGTCTTGGAGGGTCGAGAAAAATCGGGTGACATCCGGATCGTTTCCTTGCGAATAATAAGCATATAAATATGCGGCTAACGCTGCGTGATCCTCGACAAGAAAGGACCCGCCCAGCTTGTCATGAACGCTGGCAGCCGCTTCTGCATCATGAAGCATCCAATAGAGAAGCTTGCGTTCCGTCTGGTGATACCCCGGCAGTTCCGCAGGCTTGACTTTGGACGGATGTCGTGTTTCATTCCTACCATTATTCCACGAAACATTGTTATTATCCCCCGAAGGGCTCTTTTTTTGCATCGTCTCGCGGACTTGAAAGCATTCTTGCTTCAGCACGTCCAGGTCAAAATCGAACTCCCGAGCCAACTCGCGCAGGTAGAATTCCCTCTCCGTAGGTGAGTCCAGCTCCGCGATGATCCGAACCCCTTCCAGAAGGTATTCCTTGCGTCCCTCTTCTTCTAGAAGTTTATGGCTCTTTCTTAAAAATATTAGTCTAAATTTCGTTACGGTCGCCGGCTGGTCCATCACTTCGCGCAGGAACGACTGCGGTCCGTATTCGGCGATATACTCGTCGGGGTCACGCTTGCCGGGCAGGATGGCGACCCGCACGGACAATCCTGCCTTCTCCAGCATCGGCAGCGTCTTCATGGCGGCCGCTTGTCCGGCATCGTCGCCGTCATAACAGACGATCACCTCGTCCGCATTCCGCCGAATGACCTCGACATGCTCCTCCGTAAACGCGGTTCCCATCGTCGCCACGCCGTTGCTCACGCCGGCATGCCAGGCTTTGATCACATCCATGTACCCTTCGAAGAGCACGATCGTGCGGGACTTGCGAATCGACGCGCGCGCTTGATGGAAGTTGTACAGCATCCGGCTCTTGTGGAACAGCATCGAGTCCGAAGTGTTGAGATACTTCGGCTGGCCTTCGCCCATGATGCGGCCTGCGAAGGCAATGATTTTGCCGTCTCGATCGGCGATCGGGAACATGATGCGATCGCGGAATCGATCGACGTAACCCGAGCCGTCGTTCTTCGCGGATAACAATCCGCCCTTCTCCATCAAGGACGAGTCGTACCCGCGTTTCTCCAGGAACTTCAGCAGCGTGTCCCAATTTTTCGGCGCGTACCCGATCATGAATTGATCGATCAGCTTGTCCGTCATGCCGCGTTCCCGCAGGTAAGCCTTCGCTTCCCTTCCGAATTCGGTGTTCTGGAGCAAGTAGTGGTAGAACTTCGCCGCATACGCATGCGCTTCAAGCAGCGTCTGACGATCCTTCTGCTCGGCCGTCGGTTCCCCTGATGGATGCGTAATGCCCCATGTGACCGGAATGCCCGCATCCTCTGCCATGACCTTCACGGCTTCGGGGAACGTGTACCCTTCAATCTCCATCATGAACTGGATCGAGGTTCCGCTCTTGCCGCAGCCGTAGCAGTGGAAGATCTGCTTCTCCGGCGTCACGGTGAAGGACGGCGTCTTCTCGGAGTGAAATGGGCACAACCCTTTCATGTATTTCCCGCTTTTCGAGAGATGAACGTATCTGCCGACCGTTCCGACAATGTCATGCTGCCGGAGTACCGCTTGAATCGCTTCTTCCGGAATTCTGCCGCCGGTCATCCTCCATCACCTTCATCCTAAATAACACGTAATACTATTCGCTATTGCTCACGTTTCTCCTGCAATTTCGCCAAAACTTTTGTCAGCTTTTGTTGAAATCGCTCTCGGTCTTCAGCCGTCATCGCCTTGGGCCCTCTCGTCCGCTGACCGCTTCTCCTGGCCTTCGCGGATTGATGCCGGCGCTCCATCAGGAAGTCGATCGTCTCGTCCGTATACCGCTCGCCGCGGTTAGACAGCACGACCGATCGCCTCGCCAGCGCGACGGTGGCCAGCCCGAAGTCCTGCGTCACGACGATGTCGCCGGGCCGGATCTCGTTCGAGATATAGAGGTCGACGGATTGACTGCTTCTGTCGACCTGCTTGACCGCTACGCCGGGTTCCGGCTCCAGCCGATGATCGTAGGACGCGACCATCAGCACGTTCACGCCGAAGGCTCTCGCCGTGTCGACGATTTCGCGTTTGACGGGGCACGCATCGGCATCGACTACGATGCGCGGTGCAGCCCGCTGTTTGCTATCCATACCCATTCACCGCATCCGCCGTTGTCGTTGGTCCAACTTCTACTATTATATACGATACCCGTTCACCTAAATCCTCTATTCCTTAGCCTCGAACTTGCTCCAGGATGAGGCTGGCCGTCTCTTCGACTGCTTTATGCGAGACATCGATGACCACGCAGCCGAGCCGCTTCATGACATCGTCCGCATAAGCCAACTCATGCTCGATGCGGGACATCGTCGCATAGGAGGCGTTGTCGGGGAGGCCCAGCGCCTTTAGCCTTTCCTTGCGGATGATATTCAAGTAGTGCGTGCCGATCGTCAGCCCGATAATGCGCGACTTCGGCAATTTGAACAGTTCGGGAGGCAGCTTAAGTTCCGGTACGAGCGGCACGTTCGCCACCTTGTATTTCTTATGCGCCAGATACATGGAGAGCGGCGTCTTGGACGTGCGGGATACGCCGACCAGCACGATATCGGCCTTCAGGATGCCGGAGTAATCCTTGGCGTCATCGTACTTGACCGCGAACTCCACTGCCTCCACCTTGCGAAAATAGTCCGCGTCCAGCACATGGTTCAAGCCGGGCTCGCGGCGCGGCAGCTTGCCGGTCTGCAGTTCGAGGCTTTCAAGCAGCGGACCGAGCAGGTCGACGGCCCGCACGCCGCGTTCTTCCGCTATGCGCGCCATCGCCTCCCGCAAATGCTGGAGCACCAGCGTGTACAGAATGACGGCCCCGCTATTCGCCGCATGCTCGACAACCCGGGCGATCGTCCCCTCGTCCATGACGAAGGGCGCTCTCCGGATATCGGCATACGCCGGATGGAACTGCGCGACCGCTGCGCGGACGACGACTTCGCCGGTATCCCCGGCCGAATCCGAGACGACATAGATGACAATGTCCTTCGATTTCTGCTCCATCCGCACGCCTCCTTAGACCTGTACTATGCAAACACCAACTTTGAAAAATCTGCGATGCGTCGAATATCCGCCGCAACCGCCGCGAGCGTCGACAAGCGATTCGCACGCACGGCCTCATCATCGACCATGACCATGATCTTGTCGAAATAGGCATTGATGGCGTCCTTAAGCCCCGCGAGCTTCGCCAACGCATCTGCTGCGGCACCCTGCGCCAGCAATTGTTCGACTGAACCATGCACATGCTGCCAAGCTTCGAACAATGCAGACTCCGCCGGATCAGCGAACAAGCTTGGGTCCGGCGCTGCGCCGCTTGCCTTGGCTGCCAGGTTCGATACGCGGTTGAACGCATCGACGACGCCCTTGAAGTCTTCGCCGGCATGGCCGGTCACCGCTGCGACGACCGCCGATGCCCGCACGATCGTAAGCGGAAGATTATCGTAACCCGAAGCCATGATCGCATCCACGGCATCATAGCGAATCCCTTGCTCGCTAAGCACGTTCTTCACGCGGAGCGCGAAGAATTCATACAATTCTTTACGTATCTCGACCCGTTCGCGTTTCATTCCGCGCGCTTCATGTACGTCAAGCGCCAGGTCGAACAACTGCCCGAGCTCAATCGGCAATTTGTGCGCCAGCACGGTCTGGACGATCCCGGCCGCTTGACGGCGCAGCGCATACGGATCCTGCGAGCCCGTCGGAATGATGCCGATTCCGAAGCATCCGACGATCGTATCCAACTTATCCGCAAGCCCGACGACGGCGCCGACGACGGATGCCGCCGTGCGATCGCCTGCGAAGCGCGGCTGATAATGCTCGAAGAGCGCCTTCGCGACGGCTTCGCGCTCGCCGGCTTTGCGGGCATAGTCTTCTCCCATAATGCCCTGCAGCTCCGGGAATTCATACACCATCTGCGTGACCAGATCGAATTTGCAGATTTCGGCGGCACGGTCGATATCGGAAGCCGATTCCGCGCCGACCTGTACTGCCTCGGCAATCGCGATCGCCAGCTTCCGGATGCGACGGACCTTATCAGCCGTCGTGCCGAGCTCTTCGTGATAGACGATCGTCTCCAGCTTGGCATTCGCGTCCGCGATCGCCAGCTTCTGATCCTCGTTGTAGAAGAACTTGGCGTCGGAGAGCCGTGCGCGCAGCACCTTCTCGTTGCCCTTGGCCACCTGCTCGATCGAGGTGCGGTCGCCGTTGCGGACCGTGACGAAGAACGGCAGCAGCTCGCCTGCATGGTTCAGCACCGGGAAATAGCGCTGATGCTCGCGCATCGAAGTAATGAGCACCTCTTGCGGAATGTTCAGGAACGACGGATCGAACGTGCCGAACAAGACGCTCGGGGTCTCGACTAAGAACAGCACTTCCTCGAGCAGGTCCTCCTTAACGGCGATATCCCAGCCGCGTTCTTCAGCCAACGCTCGGATCTGTTCGACGATCATCGTCTCGCGCTCTGCGACGTCTGCAATGACGCGCTGCTCGCGAAGCTTCGCTACGTATTCGGACGGCTCGCCGATCGCCGTCTCGCCGCCTAGGAAGCGGTGGCCGCGCGTCACGTTGCCGCTCGTTACGCCGGCGATCTCCAGCGGCAGCACGTCCTGGCCGAACAACGCGACCATCCAGCGAATCGGGCGAACGAAGCGGAGCTCATAGCTGCCCCATCGCATGCTCTTCGGGAACGTCATCGTCGTGATGATCTCCGTCAACCCGCCCGGCAGCACGCTCATCGTGTCTTCGCCGATGCCGCTTTTGTTCGCGTAGACGTACTCGATGCCTGCCAGCTCCTTGAAGAAGAACTGTTCCGGTTCTACCCCTTGGCTGCGGGCGAAGCCTAATGCGGCCTTGCTCCAGTTGCCGCTGTCGTCAACGGCAATCTTGCGGGACGGTCCCTTCACTTCCTCATGAATATCCGACTGCCTCTCCGCCATGTCGCGGACCAGCACCGCGATCCTTCTCGGCGTCGCATAGGCCTCGACATCGCCGTGCGCGATACGCGATTCTTGCAGCCACTTGGCCGTCTTCTCTTTCAATTGGTTCATCGCGCTTAGCACGAAGCGAGCCGGAATTTCTTCCATTCCGATCTCGAGCAGCAGATCCTTAGCCATGCTGAATCACTCCTTTCTTAAGCAGAGGGAAGCCGAGACGCTCGCGCTCCTCCAGATAGACGGCAGCGCACTGCCGGGCAAGGTTTCGCACCCGAATGATGTAGCCCGTCCGTTCCGTTACGCTGATTGCGCCGCGCGCATCCAGCAGGTTGAAGGAATGCGAGCACTTCAGCGCGTAATCGTACGCCGGGAACACCAGCTTCTGCTCCAGCGCCCGCTTCGCTTCTTCTTCATATTGATTGAAGAGCGAGAATAGCATCGTCGTATCCGAAATTTCGAACGTATATTTGGAGTGCTCATATTCCGGCTGCAGGAACACGTCGCCGTACGTGACGCCCTCGACCCATTCCAGCTCGAATACGTTCTCCTTCTCTTGAATGTACGAAGCAAGACGCTCCATGCCGTACGTAATTTCGACGGCGACCGGATTCATCTCGATGCCGCCGACCTGTTGGAAGTACGTGAATTGCGTCACTTCCATGCCGTTCAGCCATACTTCCCAGCCTAATCCCCATGCTCCGAGACCGGGATGCTCCCAGTTATCCTCTACGAAGCGGATATCGTGATGCAGCGGGTCGACGCCGAGTCTGCGCAGACTCTCCAGATACAGCTCCTGGATGTTGTCCGGCGACGGCTTCATGATCACTTGGAATTGATGATGCTGATACAGCCTGTTCGGGTTCTCCCCGTAGCGTCCGTCGGCAGGGCGGCGCGACGGCTCCACATACGCGACGTTCCACGGCTCCGGTCCGATGGAACGGAGGAACGTCATCGGATTCAGCGTACCTGCACCCGTCTCGACGTCATACGGATTGACGACCACGCATTGCTGCTCTGCCCAGAATTGCTGAAGCGTCAGAATCATGCTCTGAAAATTCATACTGTCCCATTCTCCTTCTATTCTCGTTATCCCCGTGTCCGCAGGGTGCCGGCCGGTACAGCGCGAGTGACGGCTACGCCAAAAAACTCCCGTCTCTACGTCTGGTCCCAGACGTAGGGACGGGAGCTTATCCCGCGGTTCCACCCTACTTGGCCTCTCCGCTGCTTGCACAGTGGATCAGCCCCCTTGATTGCGCCGTTCTCCGGAGTGCCCTTCATCGATTCGCAGCCACCGGGCTCACACCATCCCCGATTCGCTTAACGCCGCAGCAGCCGATTACTCGCTCCATCATCGTCCGATATTCATAATACACAAGTGTATCCATCTTAAGGTGCATTGTCAAATCCCAGGTTATCAAGCGCATCCAGGAAGGATCGCGTCTTCAATCGCAGCCCCAGATGATGCTCCTGCCACGCGCGCATGCATGCTTTCAGCTCAGCCTTCGTCTCCGGCTTCACTTGAATGCTGCCGAGCCGCCTCATATCCATCGTGCCGAACAGCCGCAGCAGCTTGACAGTGCCTTCACCCGGCTTAAGCGCATAGGGATCATTCGGTTTGCAGCGCGGACATGCCAGCCCTCCGAGCTTGGAACTGAATGCAAAAGGCCCCTCCTCGCGTCCGCAGGAAGCGCAGGACGCAAGGTTGGGCGAATAGCCGGCAGCCTGAAACACTTTCATTTCGAGCAAGCTGACCGTCACGCTTGGATCTTTGCCGTCTTCGAGCGCCGCGTAGCAGGCCTTGAGCTGCTCATAGATGAACTGTCCGGCATCCTCATCCTGAAGCGCGCGGTCGATCAGCTCCGCGGCATACGAGGCGTAAGCGGCCAGGTCGAGCTGCTCGCGCAGCTTATGGTGGGAATGCCAGATCTCTCCGTTGTTGAGCGTACCGAGCCCACTCCCCTTGAAGAACGTGAACTCGCCATGCGTGAACGGCTGCGCAAGCGACCCGTGCCGGCTGCGCGGCTTCGATGCTCCCCGAATCAATACGCCGAGCTTGCCGTTCGTCGGCGTCAAGATTGTGACGATTTTGCCGCCTTCCCCGTAATCCATCGAACGAATAATGATGCCTTCAACCTTGTACAGCACCTGCTTCTCCCCTCGCCATGCTTAGACAGCTTATAACCTAAGCTTCCTCCCATTCATCCAGCGAATCCAATAGCTCTTCGGTCTGCTGAACGCCTTCCAGGTCGCTCAGTTTGTCCATCTGTTTATACAGCAAGAACGCATCCACATCTCCGGTTAACGTAAAGTAAGTCCAAGAAAAATCACGCACGCGGATCATCCTTTCAACGCTGCGCGAGCGGCGATGCAGCTTGCGGCCGCCCAGCCAGCCAGAAATGCTTGCAGTCCTGTACGTGATTAGGATGCGACGCATGTCAG
This sequence comes from Bacillota bacterium, assembly GCA_023386495.1. GTDB lineage: Bacteria > Bacillota > Bacilli > Paenibacillales > Paenibacillaceae > Paenibacillus_I. The sequence continues at coordinate 68,388 of JAEWJS010000127.1, forward strand.
CTAACTATCCTTGGATAAAAGGACCACTTGTGATCACGCGGCAGATGCTCCGGAGCTTAATCGTGGCGGAAACCGAGGTCCTTGAGGACACGCTCCTGGTTGCGCCAGTCCTTCTTCACCTTGACCCACAGCTCAAGGAACGTCTTGGAGCCGAGCAGCTGCTCGATATCTTTGCGGGCTTGCTGACCGACTTCCTTCAGAAGCGCTCCCTTCTTCCCGATAATAATCCCCTTCTGCGAGTCCCGTTCCACATAGATGACAGCCCCGATATAGACGACTCCGTTCTCCTGCACGCGCATATCTTCTATCTGTACGGCAATGGAGTGCGGAATTTCCTCGCGCGTCATGTGAAGAATCTTCTCCCGAACGAGCTCGGCGCAGACGAACTGCTCCGGATGGTCCGTCACTTGATCCTCCGGATAATATTGCGGCCCTTCCGGCAAATATTTCAACAGCTGCTCCAGCAGCGTCGAGACGTTGTTGCCGCTGAGCGCGGAGATCGGCACGACCTCGGTAAAGTCATGCAGCTTCCGATATTTCTCGATGATCGGCAGCAGCGCTTCCGGATGAACCTTGTCGATCTTGTTCATGACCAGGATGACCGGCGTATCGACCTTCTTCAGACGCTCGATGATGTAGCGGTCGCCGCCGCCCAGCTCTTCGGTCACATCGGTCAGGAAGAGCACTGCCTCCACCTCGCCGAGCGCGCTTTCCGCGGACTTCATCATATGCTCGCCGAGCTTCGAATTCGGCTTATGAATGCCCGGCGTATCCAAGAATACGATCTGAGCGCCATCCGTCGTATAGACGCCATGAATTTTGTTGCGGGTCGTTTGGGGCTTGTCCGACATGATGGCGATTTTCTGGCCGATCAAGTGATTCATCAGCGTCGACTTGCCGACGTTCGGGCGTCCTACGATCGCCACGAAGCCGGAACGGTATGCTGGCTGCTTCGTCTGTGCACACATCTACTTGTCCTCCTTGGTTATACCGCCTCGTCCTGCTTCGAGCACCTCGACGTCAAAAGCACCCGGCAGCAGCGCGGCGACGGTCGTCTCCCGGTAGCTGCCTGTCATATTGCCCAGCAAGACCGGCATGTCCGGCGCGCACAGCTCGACGAGCACCTGGCGGCATACGCCGCAGGGCGTCACCGGCTCCGGCGTATCGGCCACTACGGCTATTGCCTGGAACGTGCGCGGCTTCCGTCCGTCCGCGACGGCACGGAATAAGGCGGTCCGTTCGGCGCAGTTCGTCGGACCGTATGCGGCATTCTCGATATTGCAGCCATAATGGACCATGCCTTCTTCATCGAGAAGCGCCGCGCCGACGCCGAAATGCGAATAGGGAATATACGCGCGTGTCCTAGCTTCTTTCGCTGCTCCGAGCAGCATCTCGATCGTCTCTTGCGTCATCGTCAGCGCCATAAGGCGGTGTCCTCCCTTGCACTAATCAAGCGCGTGCATCAGCACGCGCCATAGATAAGGTATGAATATAATCGAGCCGACAACAGCGGCTGCGACGGCGGCTGCCAGAACGGCGCCTGCCGCCGTATCCTTCGCAGCCTTGGCTAGCTTATGCGTCTCTATCGTTGCCAGGTCTACCGCGCGCTCGACGGCCGTATTGATCAGCTCGGCCGCGATGACCATCGCGCTCATGACGATCAGAATCGCCCATTCGAGCGCGGATACGCCGAGCAAGGCTGCAAGCAGCATCACGATCGCGGCGGCAGCCGCATGGATGCGCATATGCCGCTCCGTTCGGAACGCGTGCGCGATGCCTTGGACGGCATAGCGAACCCTGGCAGCGAAGCGTCCCATTAGCGCGTCAGTCCTGCTTGCTGCAGAATCGCTTCCTGCTTCGCGGTCATGACCGCTTCTTCTTCCTCGGACTCATGGTCGTAGCCGAGCAGATGCAGGAAGCCGTGCACGAACAGGAAGCCGATCTCCCGTTCGAGGGAATGCCCATACTCTTCGCTCTGCGCCTTCGCCCGTTCGACGGAGATGATAATATCGCCGAGCAGCTCCGTTACCGGCGCAGGCTCCGATTCGTCTTCGACCTCGTATACGATCTCAAGCTCTTCGTCGGTATCCTCCTGCATCGCGAACGACAGCACGTCCGTCGGCCTATCGATGCCTCTGTATTCCCGGTTCAGCTCATGAATCCGCTCATCATCCGTGAACGTCAGGGCGACCTCGCCGTCCTCGACATCCTCGGCTTGTCCCGCAAGGCGCAGCAGCTCAGTCAGGCGCGCGATCCAAGCATCCGGCACCTCGATTGCTTCTTGCTCGTTGTTCCATTCTAACTGTAGACTCATCCCAGCTTCTCCTTCGGCTTAACGTCTTCGGGGTATTCGATCCGCGAGTGGAAGATGCCGACAACCGTCTCCTTGAGCGTCTGCGCGATGCTGTCCAGCTCCTTCATCGTCAGATCGCATTCATTGAATTGGTTGTCATCCAGGCGGCTCTTGATGATCTTGGCGATCATCGACTCGATGTGATCCATCGTCGGGTTGCGCAGCGATCGAACCGCCGCTTCCACGCAGTCGGCGATCCCGACGATCGCGGCTTCCTTCGATTGCGCCTTCGGACCCGGATAACGGAAGTCCTCTTCCGTGAAGTCCGGCTCGATGCCCTCCGATTCGGCTTCCTTGACCGCCTTGTGATAGAAGTACTTCAGGCATGTCGTGCCATGATGCTGCTCCGCGATGTCGCGCAGCGGCTTCGGAATGTTATGCGCCTTCAGCATCTCGACGCCGTCTCTGGCATGCGCGATAATAATCGACTTGCTCAGCTTCGGATCGATCGAATCGTGCGGGTTCTCGATATTCGTCTGATTCTCGATGAAGTAGCTCGGCCGCTTCGTCTTGCCGATATCATGGTAGAACGAGCCTACCCGGCACAGCAAGCCGTTCGCTCCGATCGACTCGGCCGCCGCCTCGGACAGGTTGCCTACCATGACGCTGTGGTGATACGTGCCCGGCGTCTCCGTTAGCAGCTTGCGCAGGAGCGGATGGTTCGGATTCGACAGCTCGACGAGCTTCAGAGCGGATAGGATCCCGAACGTAATCTCGAAGAACGGCATCAGTCCGATGACGAGCACAGCCGTCAAGAGTCCGCTTGCGAACGCGAAGCTTGCTGCATACACGATCTCGGACCGGGCTAGCGGCTCGCCGAACATTAACAGCGCGAGCACGGCGATCGTCCCGAACAGGCTCACCATGATGCCTGCCTTCAAGAGCGTCGACCGCTGGCCTGCCCGGTGTACCGCGAAGATCGCGGCGAACGATACGACGACGATCACGAAGCCGTACTTGAAATCGAATACCTGCTCATTATCGAGATTGAACAGGACGCTGCCGACAATGGCGAACAATAACGAGCATACCATCGCCAGGTGCATATCGAGCAGCAGCGCAATCAATACCGCGCCGAGAGCAGCCGGCGCCAAGAAGCCGATATAGAACATCGTCTCGGTCTGGATGAGCGCAATGATCGTCATCGTAAGCAGATTAAGCGCGAATATCAACCACAACATTAGCAATTGGGCGTTGTTATACTTGAGGATCGGCCCACTGCCGGGTATGCCGGAGTGCTCCAGGTAGCTGTAGATCAGCAGCACGGACAATAGCGAGATGAGCAGGAGGCCGAGATGCGGCCAATAGTTCTTCTTATCCTGCAGAAGGCCGAGCCCGTCCAACAGGTCATAGATCGGCTGCGTGATCAATTGACCCTTGGCCACGACAACGTCGCCTTCCTTAATGACGACGGGCGGCAGATTCTCCTTTGCGGCAACCCGTGCCTCATCCGTAGCGACCTTGTCATAAAATCTGTTCGGCATTAGCGCGAAGCGTGCCAGCTCCGCCACGATTTCGCGCGTCGACCGCTCCTCCAGCGAGCTCGTATTGACCAGCTCCGCCACCTTCGTGCGCGCGGTTTCGGCATCCGGCAGCTGCTCGGTCATCAGCTTGCGCACGACCTCCATCGCCACCGGCTTCATCTTGCTGAGCTGAGAGGCCGAGAGCAACGGGAGCTTGTAATACGTCTCCTCCGTGAGAAGATAGCGCTGCTCCTTCACGACCGCAGCCATCTCCTCGAGCAAGGTGCCGTTATAGATATCGGAACTGCGGTTATTCTGCACGAACTTATCGACGAACGTATCATACTTTTCCGGAATTTCGCGCCGATAGATATCGACCTTATTCTGGAACGTGACCTGCTCTTCGCTGTTCAGCGCTTCCATGCGCTCGAAGATCTGTCCGACCAGATTCTCGCTGCGCAGCGCCACGATCGAGTACTTCGGCTCCACGCTCGCCGCAGCCTCTTCCTGCGCGATGAGCGTCGCGTTCTTGTCCTCCCATTGCTTCGGCGCCACGATATCCCTGTCGGTGACCGTATTCAATTGAATGTCATACGTCTTCGGGATGAGCTGCGGCGCTAGAATGACATAAAAGAGCAGCACGAACAGAAACAGCAGCAGCCAGCGCACGCCAGCTCCGTGCTTCCATCCGGCCGCCCTTGTAGGCAGCGCTCCGGTTCGATTCACGATTCCCGTTCCCCCGGTACGGTTCATCCGGTTCACATTCCTTCCCGTCTATCGGTTATGGATGCTTCTCCGAGTCTCGATCGTACGCCATGATGATCTGCTGCACAAGCGAGTGCCTGACGACATCCGCTTCCGTGAACGTGATGAAGCCGATGGCCCCGATGTCCTGCAGGATGCGCCGTGCTTCGATCAAGCCCGAGTTTTTGCCTCGCGGCAGGTCGATCTGCGTCACATCGCCCGTAATGACCATCTTCGAGCCGAATCCGAGTCGGGTCAGGAACATCTTCATCTGTTCGGGTGTCGTATTCTGCGCTTCATCCAAGATGATGAATGAATCGTCCAGCGTACGTCCGCGCATATAGGCCAGCGGCGCCACCTCAATCACGCCACGTTCGAAGGCTTTGGCGGACTGCTCCGGACCCATGACGTCATGCAGCGCGTCGTACAGCGGCCTCAGGTAAGGGTCGACCTTCTCCTGCAGGTCGCCAGGGAGGAATCCGAGGCTCTCGCCCGCTTCCACGGCCGGCCGGGTCAGAATGATCCGCTTCACGGCACCTTCCTTGAGCGCAACGATCGCCAGCACGACCGCGAGGTAAGTCTTGCCCGTCCCTGCCGGGCCGATACCGAACACGATATCCTTCTTCTTGATCTCGGATACATAATGGCGTTGACCTAATGTCTTGACTTGAATCGGCTTTCCTTTGTTCGTCGTTGTGATGACCGACTTGAACAGATCCAGCAGTTCGTCGGCTTGAAGCTCGCGCGCCAGATCTAGCGCGTACAGAATGTCGCGTTCGGACGGCTGATATCCGCCTCTCACGAGCTGTAATAGCACAGTATAGAGCTGCTCGAGCGAAGCGAGCTCCCGTTCGTTCCCGGAGATGACGATCTCCGCTTCGCGCGAACGGATCTCCGCCTCGACATGGCCCTGAACGAGGCGCAGGTACTTGTCCTGCGGACCGAATACCGCGAGCCCTTCCGCAGCGTTCAAGAGCGGCACTTTGACGAATCCCGTCTTCTCTTGCAAATCTTCATTCTCCTTGTAGTTCAACTAAAGGCATTTCGGTTACGATGGATTGCTCCACTTCGAAAAGCACTTTCATATAAACTTTACCATTCTCGGTCTTTTGATGCAAAATCTTTTCCGCCCGCACGACCGAATCCGTCCCCGCGCGAGACAGAAGATCTGCCTTGGCCTGGAGAATCCCTTCCGCCGCTGCCTCGGCCTCTTCTACCTTTCTCTCTTCATAACGAACCTCAAGCAGCGTTTGTTGCATCCTGCCGAACGGCAGCTCAAGTCCTCGCCATGCGGCCTGCTCCTCTCGCCTCACGGCTTCGTACTTCGAGAACGGCGCTTTGCCGAATCCGCTGACCTGCAGCGCCCTGCCGCCCGCTACCGCGTACCACTGTATTTTGCGCTCGCCGGTATAGACCTTGACCTTGCGTGTCATCGGGGACACGATATTGTATTCATGCCAGACGAGCCCCTTCACTTCGCCCTTCGCCACCACAGTCTGCATGCTGTCTTCGTCGCCAAGCGTGCCCGAGATCAGAATGTCGCCCTTCTTCACGCGCGTGTTCTTCTTCACGACCGGGCGTCCGGTCTCGGCCCACACGTAGGTGACGACCGCATCCGCATTCGCTACGAGATGACGGGGGCTGAGAAGCTCCTTCGGCTCGGGAATCGTGGATTCCACGACCTCGATCGTAATCTTCGTCCCCTGCTGACTTACCCCGACCCAAGCGGTGCCCGGCAGCTTCGCGGTGAGCCGCTTCGACAGCTCGTCCGCTCCGCGAAGCTTGAACGACCATTGGAACGGGTAGATCCCCTCCTGCTTCGCAGCCTGAAGAATCAGATCGTCCGCTAGCTTATCGTTGCCCTTGACCTCGACCCGCCAGACGAGCGAAGAGAGCAAGTACATGCCGACAATGAACAGTGCGATTCCCGCGACGAAAAATTTCCGACGCTCCAGCCTGGCCAGCAAGAACGGCGTCCCTTCCCGCTTAACCACGCGCATCTTGCAGCCTGTCCGGCGCAGATACGGGCGGAGGCGCCAAAAATCGGGCAGCACCACGCGGCATACGGTCTCTTCCCGGCTTGTCCGGCGCACGGCAAGCAGCTGCAGCCCGTCCGCCGCTGCCGCGTTGACGAGCTCCTCGATGCCTGCACCGGTAATGCGGATCGTCACGACCCCTCGAAGCTGATGAAGCCACGACACATTCATCCGTTCCACGCCCCTCAATGATTTATAGAAACCTGCGTAATCACGCCTTCGATGAATACTTCTTCCGTCCAGATCCCGCGGATGACGAGCTGCTCGCCGAGCACCTCCAGCACGCCTGTCGGGAGTGCGAGCCGCAGCTTCTCCGGCGCAAAATGGAGCACGCCGCGGTGATTCTCGATGTAGAGCTGGCGATCGCCGATCATCGTGATGCGCGGCAGGTCGAATACGACATCCTGGGGTAGATCGAGCACATCTGCGGTCCACTTGCGTAAGCGTCGTCCCATTCGGCGCATGGCGGATTCGTTCCCTCCTCCCGTACCTTACCAAATTATGCGGGAACGTTCGGAAATATGAGAGCATCCGGCGGAATGCTTGCTCCAGCACCAATAACCGGCCTGCCCGACCACCTCACCCGCCACCGCCAGCTACTTGCCAAGCCCGACGCTCAACCGCCACCGCCAGCTACTTGCCAAGCCCGACACCCTCCCGCCACCGTCAGCTACTTGCCAAGTCCGACAC
>JAEWJS010000175.1 GCA_023386495.1 Bacillota bacterium
CAACAGCGGTTTGATCGTACGGATAAAGCGCAAGAGCGGGATGCGGGTCATCAGCAAGAGTATCGTCGAGAAGACCAGGATGATCAACACGTCCGTATAGGAATTTGCCATGAAGACGGCAATCGAGTAGAGAAGCATCGAGATCATTTTGGCGCGTGCGTCGAGACGATGGACCGGCGAATGCCCTTGTATATACCGGCCAAGCCGTAATCGTGTTCTCATGGCTCTTCCTCCGTGTTCGGCATCTCAGCCGCTCCTGCCTGTCCCGGCTTACGGGCAGCGTCAGCCGATTCCCCGGCTAGTTCGGCACCGGCATCGGCATCGGGAACCGCTGCGCTTCCGTACAGCCACGCGGCGATCGACTCCGCCATCTCATCCGCATTGATCGGCAGACGACCGACCTTGCCCAAGAGCGTCGCGTTGCCCACGGACAGCGCCTCGATGAGCGCGAGTCCTGCCGGCAGCGGCACGCCCGCAGCAGCAAGCGTAACCCGATCAGCAGCCACCTGCATGGCAGGTCCATGGCTGACCGCTCGGCCGGCTTGCATGACGACGAGTTCGTCGGCATAAGGCAGCACTTCGTCGAGCCTGTGCGTCACGACGATGAGCGTCTTGCCGTCCTCGCGGCAGAGCGACGCCAGCAGCGCCATTACTTCGCGGCGGCTAAGCGGATCGAGCGAAGCGGTCGGCTCGTCGAGCACGAACACGTCCGGATCGGCAGCCAGCACTGCCGCGATCGCTGCCTTGCGCAGCTGGCCGCTGCTGAGCCGGAACGGACTGCTCGCCAGCACGTGGGCGTCGAGACCCAGACGCAAGGCGGCCGCCCTGGCAGCCTGTTCCGCCTCCGCAGGCGTCATCCCGAAGTTGAGCGGTGCGAAGGTCAGGTCGCGCAGCACCGTCTCTTCGAACATCTGGCGTTCGGGGTATTGGAAGACGAGCCCGACCCGCTTGCGGATCGGTCCCAGCGATTTCTCCTGCGTATCCGGCCCGATGACGGCTTCGCCGATCCGCACGATGCCTGCAGACGGCATGAGGAGACCATTCATATGCTGCAGCAGCGTCGACTTCCCTGATCCCGGCGCGCCGACAACGGCTGTGAACCGACCCGGTTCGAACGAGAGGCTGATCGATGACAGCGCCGCTACCGAGGTTCCGCCGTCTTCATACCGATAGTCGACGCCTTCGAATTGTATGCCCATATCGCGTTCCTCGCTTCCTCCAAGGTCAGGCACTCGCCAATCTCGATGCCGCGCCGGCGAAGCGCTTCGCGCAGCTGCATCGCATACGGCGGTTCGATGCGGCATGCGTCAAGCAAGTCCTGCCGCATGAGCAGCTCGTCTGGGCGGCCGTCGGCATACACCGTACCTTCGTGCAAGGCGATCAATCGATCAGATGCCGCCATCTCATCCGCGTCATGCGTTACGGCAATGATCGTCAAGCCTCGATCCGATTCCGACCGCAACCGATGCAGCAGCTTCAGCAGAGCTTGCTTGGACAGCTCGTCGAGCATCGAGCTCACCTCGTCTAACAGCAGAATCGACGGCTGCAAGGCGAGTGCGCCTGCCAGAGCCGCGCGCTGCTTCTGCCCGCCGGACATCTGCGCGGGATGCCGGTCCAGCAGCTCATGCACATCCATAAGACGTGCATAGGTGTGTACGCGCTCTCGCATCTCAGGCCTGCCTAATTGCCGGTTCTCTAGGCCGAACGCGATATCATCTTCCACGGTCATGCCGACGAACTGATTGTCGGGATTCGGGAAGACAAGCCCGATGCTCTCCCGCGCTTGCCATAACGTGTCGGGCGAGAGCGTAAGGCCGCCGATCTCGATCGTGCCGGATACGGCGGGAATTAGCCCGGCCATCAGCCGCATGAGCGTCGACTTGCCGGAGCCGTTCCGGCCGACGACGCTTACCCATTCGCCGCACCGGACATGCAGCGACAATTCGCGCAGGATCGGGGTCCCGCTGCCGCGCCCAGGCATGCAACTGACATTCGTAAGCCGTATGGCCGTCTCCGAGTCTTGCCTCTCTATCATGCTGTCACGTTCCTCTCGCATACCTTGTCTTCTCACGACCCGCGGCCTTCCGCCCGACGCTCCAGTCCGTCGAAGATATCGACCCTACGCAGTGCCGCGACGAGCCGCGTCGAAGCCATGCCTACCAAGATACCCGTCACGACACCCGCCACGAGCAGGAAGGGGAGATAGTAGAAAATCTTGATCGTCCCCAGCACGATCGCCGCGCCAGCCAGTTGTCCCAGATTATGCGCAATGCCGCCCACGACGCTGATGCCCGTCAGGCTGAATGACTCCCGGCCTAGCCGCAGCAGCGTCAGCATGATCGTGAAGCTGAAGAGCGCGCCTAGGAAGCTGAACAGGAACGTCGAGAACGTGCCTAGAATGAATGCGGTGAGGATCGTCTTGACGACGATGAGGGCCAGCGCGTCATGTGCGCTGAAGAAGTATAGGCAGGTTAGTATCATGATATTCCCGAATCCGAGCTTCGCCCCGGGGATGGAGACAGCGAGCGGGATCATCGACTCCAGCACGCCGAGTACGACGGCGATCGAAGCAAAGATCGCGACCATCACCGTCCGCCGAAGCGCATCGTCAGGATACGACAACATCGGGCTCATCTCCCTCGACCGGTTGCCCGATAATCTCGACTAGCACCCGGTGCGGCAGACAGACGATCATGGCGCCGATCCGGGTCACGTGACCGAACGTCAGGCAGAGCTGATCGGGACAATCGGCGCTGATCATCTCGATCCCGTGATCATGCACTTCGAGCACATTACGGCCGTGCGCCGTCTCGATGACGATTCGTTCGGAATGCTCGTCTAATCGGACGGTCTTATACGGTTCGCCGTCCACCGTTATCGTTGCAGTCCGGGCATCGCTGTCTTCCTCGCTCCCTAGCCAATTCGGGATGAGGAAGGCAAGAGCGGCGGCCACCAGCAATCCGACCAGCCACACATCGCCTCGCTTCATGGGTAAGCCCTCCTTCCGTAACCTATGGGTCTATAATTCTCTCTGGCCGATTAGCGATTTTTGACAGATTGCACTTTAGCCGTACGGTTATGTTACCATAAAAGGCATAAATTCAATAATAACCATGAGGTGAAAACCGTGAAACTTCTCGCATTCAGGCAAATGATTCCGATCCTCTTGGCCTTCGGTCTGTTGACCGCATGCAGCGATGGGAACGCTGGATCGACGGCGGTCAACCCGAAGAGCCAGACTTATTTTATCTTCGAAACGGTTGTGACGGTACGCATCTATGACGATCGAGCGGAGAAGAAGCACTTCGAAGAGATCGATGCAACGTTGCACCGCATCGACAAGGCCATGAACCGACAGCTCGAGGGCAGCGAGATCGATCAGGTGAACCGCCAGGCAGGCCTGCAGGCGGTGCAGGTATCGCCCGAGACGTTCGGCGTCGTGCGGCAGGCTCTTGCCTATGCGGAGGCATCCGGCGGAAAGTTCGATCCGACTGTCGGACCGCTCGTCGATCTATGGGGCATCGGGAGCGAGCACCCTCGAGTCCCGTCGAAGGACGAGATCGATCGGACGCTGGCGCTCATCGATTACCGGGAGGTCGAACTGAATGAAGCCGAGTCGTCGATTTACTTGAAGAAACCCGGCATGTCACTCGACCTCGGAGCAATCGGCAAGGGGTATGCCGCAGACGTGATCGCGGCGGATCTGCAAGAAGCGGGCTTCGAGAGCGCCATTATCGACCTTGGCGGCAACGTCCTTGCGATGGGTGAGAAGCCTAAGGGCAGCGACTGGCTCATCGGGATTCAAGATCCGAGCGAACAGCGAGGCTCGCATATCGGCACTGTCCCGGTCAAGGATAAGACCATCGTCACTTCCGGCGTATACGAACGATATTTTACGGATAACGGCAACCACTATCATCATATCTTCGATCCCGATACCGGGTATCCGACGAGGAATGAACTCCTCAGCGTAACGATCGTGACAGACGATTCGACGCATGCCGATGCCATGTCGACTAGCGTATTCGCATTGGGGCTGACAGACGGAATGCGGTATATCGAGGAACGCGGGGACGCGGATGCGATCTTCATTACGCGTGAACGGGATGTCTACGTGACGAGCGGCCTGGAAGAGGCGTTCCGACTGACGGACGAGGCTTACCGAATGGTAGAATCGGATACGTCAGCATGATGAACACGGAGGCACTCCGAGCCGCCGAGGACCGTATAGCGGACTATGGATTGTACGCCCCCTAGCCGTACCGATATAATGAATATGCGCCACTATAGGCCTGACAGGATGAGGAGATGGACGAGCATGAATAAGAGCAGGGCAGCGGCCGTTGCAGCCAACGAAATGCCGGAAGGAACACAGATTATTTATGGCGAGTATGCAGAAAGAGGATCCTATTATTCCTGCACCTACCGGCATGATGTCGTCTATGCGGACGATGGCGGTATGGAGAGAAAGCTGCAGATTATCCTTCCGCAGCGTGCCGGATACAAATTTCCGCTGGTCGTATTCGTACAAGGGTCTGCTTGGAGACAACAAGACCTCTATGGTGCCATACCGAATCTCAGTTATGTTGCTGCCAAGGGGTATGCAGTAGCCAGCGTAGAAATTCGACATACCGACATTGCCCGATTCCCTGCCGCTGTCGAGGATGTGAAATGCGCCATCCGGTTCATGCGCAGACACGCGGAAGCGTACGGGATTGATCCGAGCCGTGTCGCAGTATGGGGGGATTCGTCAGGCGGACATCTTGCGCTCATGACGGGACTTACGATGGGGGATTACGATAATGGCCTCTATAGCGAGCAGTCAGACGCCGTTGATGCCGTGGTCGATTATTATGGAGTATCAGACCTTCTGACATTAGGGAGATACAATGATATCCTTGACCACGATGCCGCCGATTCTCCAGAAGGATTGTTCATTGGGGGCAGGGTTAAGGATCATGCGGAGCTTGCGAAGCAAGCAAGTCCGATCCATCAGGAGTTGGACAGAGAGCTTCCGCCATTCCTCATCGTCCACGGAGACAGCGACAGCATTGTCCATGTGAACCAGAGTATCGAGATGTATAAAGCGCTCAGAGAGAATGGACACAAGGCGCTGTTCTATAAAGTAGTCGGCGGGGATCACGGATCTGGGATATGGAATCCTCAAGTGCTCGATCTTACGGAGAGGTTCTTGTCTGCTGCTTTATACCGACCGTCCGCTGATCATCCGCCTTTTCAACATGACAGGGATAATACTTGATCGACATGCCGCCCGCGATCACCGTACTCTGCTTAGAGACGGTGATTTCTTGTTTAATCTGATATACTAGAGGCATCTTGTTGATTAGAAGGATTCTGGACTAATTGCCGGGGGTTCACTATGAGCGAAGACAGCGCAATACCACCGCAAGAGCGTAGAATCACTATCGGGCTTGTGGCCGATAATGTAAACAATAATTCGGAGAGCTACATATTTAGGGGAGCCATGGCGGCCGCCGAAAGAATGGATGCCAACTTGATCTACATCGGCCATCTGGACAATAGCGTAGAGGAGCTATTCAATAGCACGGAGGAACAAGCTGAAGCGATCGCGATGGCCAAGCAGGACAAGCTATTAGCGTTCATCGAGGGCTTCCAGCTTGACGGACTGTTATTCATTGGCTGGTCCTCTATGTTTGACGGCCATAGGCTTTCCGCTTTTCGCGACAGACTCTCTCCCGATTTTGCGATGCTCAGCATCGGGAAGGGATTCGAAGGCCTGCCGTTCGTCTATACGGAAGGCAACATCTACGTGGAGGAAATGACGCAGCATCTCATTGAGGTGCATAACTGCCGCAAGATCGGCTTCGTCGAACCTTGGAATCCGGACGGCCGCAAGCTGACCTTCGAATCCGTATTGAGCCGATCCGGCATCGATCCTGCGCCGCTGATCGTGGAGCATGCGGAGTTGACCACGTTCCGATACCTTAACGATAGGGTTACCAAGGCACTCTCGATCCTATTGGACGACCGCAACGAGAAGCTGGACGCGATTTTCCTCATGACCATGATGGAAGGGACGGTCGTGGTCGACGAGCTGAAGAAACGCGGATTGCGCGTACCGGAAGACATTCTCGTCGTATGCTATGAGGACGACCCGATGATCGAGTATGCCGAACCGCCGTTGACCGCTGTGTATTATCCCTTCCGGGAACTGGGTTATGAAGCTTGCGAACGGCTCGTCCGCAGGTTGCAGGGCCATATTATCGAGGAGAACAATCATGTTCCGGGCCGAATCATCTATCGGGATTCATGCGGTTGTACCGTTAACAAAATTAAGCCGATCTCATTGACGAAGCAGCCTCCCTATCCTCAGTTGGGAGACAGGCTCGAACATAAGGAACGCATGGAGGCTCTTGCCGGCAAATATGAACGTTTGGGACTCGATTTCGACGGGTTGGCCGAATTGTTCGCGGATCAGGCGCATGCAGTCGGTGCGGATACGTTCCTTGCGAAGCTTCGACAATCGCTCGCGCTATCTCCGATGGCCGCGCAGCATGAGCTGCAAGAGATGATCGATGATTTTCGGCTGGCCCTGCTCCCGATCGTCGCAACGAATGAACAGACGGCAGCGAGCGCTGAGCAGCTCTGGCATGCGGCTCGCTTCGCTGTTAAGGACCACGTGAATGAAGCTCGTCTCATGGAGAGCTACGGCAACATGGATCGTTACCAGATTCTCGAGATCATCAGCCACCGGCTCTTGTCCTCCTCCTATACGATCACTTCCATCATGGAGACGTTGAATAGGACAATGGGATGGATCGGCATACAGACCAATTTCATTCTCATGTATGACAGCGGCGATCTACGGGAGACGAATCTGCGTCTCATCTTCGGCTTCATGGACGGTGTGAACCATGTAGGCGAATATGGGGATGCACGATCGCTAGGCGAAGTATTCGCGCGGTACGAAGCCGCAAGAACCAGCCGATACACCTTGCTCGCGATGCCGCTGTACGTGAATAGCAACCAGATGGGAATGACGTTCATGGAGCCCGGCAACACGCCCATACCATTACTGATCTCGCTTGGGACGCTGGTCAGTACGGCATTGAAGGGCGCGATGCTGCTGGAAGAATCGCAGTCGTTAATCGGTCAGTTATCCGAAGAGATCATCCTGCGCAAGGACAAGGAACGAGAACTGGCCATTCTAGCAGACACCGACCCGCTGACCCGATTGTTCAATCGCCGCTTCTTCTACAACGTCGTAACGTCCGCTGTGGAGCGGGAGGAGCCGTTCGCTGTTCTCTACATCGACATTGACGGGTTCAAGACCGTGAACGACACGATGGGCCACGACATCGGTGACGAATTGCTCTTGCGTATCGCTTCCCGGCTGTCTTCCGTCCTGTGCCAGGATACCTATACGATTGGCGACAGAGCGCTGCACGAAGGATTGGACTATGGCGCCATCTTCCGGATTGGCGGCGATGAGTTCACGGCGCTGCTCTCCGAGACGTCACCAGACGCGCTGAAGGGCCGTGCACGCGAGCTGATCGACAAGCTTCGGGAGCCGTATCGAATCGGAGACCGCATCATCCAGATCTCCGCGAGCATCGGGATCGGATTATATCCGGCGGATGCAACGGATGCGGGTTCGCTCATTCGATGCTCCGATCAGGCCATGTACCGGGCCAAGGAGAAGAAGAATACGTACGTATTCTATCAAGAATGAACGACATCAGCCTACCAGATAGCCGATCTCGCCCAGGCTCATCGGGGGCTGATCAAGCATCTGTGTATAATTTATGTATAACTTAAACCGCTGTATTGTATAACTTCCGTCGTTTTGCTAGACTGGTAGCATAGTGTCTACTAGCGTCTTATACGATTGAACGGGAGGATCTGACAATGACCTGCAGCGCATGCAGCATAGGTGAATTGAACTTCGAGATGAAGGTGGCGGGCAGTCGGAATCTTGCGATGATACCTGCGATCGCGCTACACCTGAAGCGGAACGGGCGGCGCTTCGAAGCGATGGACGACGGTCGAATGACGCTCGAGGAAGCGGGCGCCCGCGACTTCTATGATTACTGCAGCGATCACATGGACGCAGATGATGTCTATTATCGCAGCCAAGGCAGCGGCAGCGAGTCCGAATGGCTCCCGGTTACGGCATTGCCGTCCGTGCTCGAGGCGGAATGGATCGATGAGCTGATTCGGCGCGAAGCTGTCGTGTGCTATTATCAACCCATCGTGACAGGGGACGGGGCTCGCTATGCGTACGAGCTGTTGGCCCGCTTCCCCAAGGAAGACGGCGGCATGCGCTATCCGAATGAGGTGTTCGCCGCGGCCAAGCTCCGCGGAAGGCTATATGCGCTGGACCGATTGTGCCGGCTGACGGCGGTGAAGTATGCGGCGAAGCTGAACACCCTGGCGTTCATTAACTTTATCCCGACTTCGATCTATTCGCCTGAACATTGCCTGCAATCGACCGTTGCGCTCGCCGAGCGCCTCGGGGCAGATCCGTCGCGCTTCGTCTTCGAAGTCGTCGAATCGGAGCGGGTGGCGGATATCGACCATCTGAAGCGGATACTGGCCTATTACAAGGCGAGAGGATTCCGGTATGCGCTGGATGACGTCGGAGAAGGGTACAGCACCATTGAGCTGCTGGACGACCTGAGGCCGCACTACATGAAGCTGGATATGAAGTACGTGCAGGGCGTTGCCTCGGATGCGGAGAAGCAGGACACGGCTCGGTCATTTTTGGCGTATGCGCTCCGGATCGGATCGATCCCGCTGGCGGAGGGCGTGGAGACGGAAGCCGACTATGAATGGTTAAAGCGAGAAGGCTACGTCTTGTTCCAAGGTTATCTATTCGGCAAGCCGTCCCCAACCGCGAATGAAGCCCCGAACATCGTCTATTGACGACGTTCGGGGCTTGTCTCTGTTATACAGGGTCTCTGAACGGCAAGCTGCATGCACTGCGGATCCAAACCTTCCATTCCGAGGCATCGATGCCGAGCGCATAAGGAGCCAGCATGCCCGGCGCGCGTCGAAGCTCTCTGCCTGCGAGGACGGCGAACGCCATGCCCGGCACTTGACTGCGGCAGGAGCGCAGCCATCTCGCCAACGGCTGCCGCTGGGAGGGCTCGTTCAGGGCGGTGACGACGACGGCGATCTCGCTGCGGATCAGGAACGGCGTCAGTCCGGCTAGCGGCGTATGGGGACCGAGATAGACGACCTCGAAGCCATGCCTGCGCAGGAATAGCGCGAATAGCATCAAGTTCAGATGCCGGTGCTCGCCCTCGGGGCAGAAGGCCGCCGCTCTGGGGAGTTCGGGGTCGATCGGGAGGAGTCGAAGGAACGGATTGCATCGTTGAAGGAGCAGCTGCGTCGCGAAATGCTCCTGAGCGGCGTCGATCTTCCCGGATTCCCATGCCTCGTAGATCCGGCGCATCACCGGGACGAGAATGCGGCTCAGCACATCCTCGAAGCTTAAGCGGGAGAAGGCGCAATCGAGCGTCTCGTGTGAGCAGGCGTTCTTCATGGCCACAAGGCTTGCATGGAGACGGTGGACGTAGCCGGCGATGAGGTCCGAGGGGCCTCCGGCTTCACCATCGTAAGCGGCTGCGCGTGAATAGGAAGCCAACTCCGACTCCGATCCTGATTCTGATCCTAATTCTGATTCTGATTCTGATTCAAAGTCTGATTCAAAGTCTGATTCAGCTAACAGCATTCGAGCCGCCATGCCGATCGAGAGTCCGCGTTCTCGCATGATCGCTTTCGCCGCGATCAGCGTTTCGATATCGCGCATGCCGTAGAGGCGATGACCGCCCGCCGTTCGAACCGGGTTGACGAGACCGTAACGGTTCTCCCAAGCGCGGATCGTGACAGGCGGGATGCCCGTCATCTCGGATACGCTGCGAATCGGATATAGCATGAGGCGACCTCCGATGTTCATCAATTGTCGAGGCGTACCAGCCGAGAGGTTCGGCGGAGCGCTTCGACGGAATCGGCGCCGATGCCGAACATGGCCGCGCGCAGTTCGAATTCGAGCCGCGCAGTCACGTCCTCCAGCGCTTCCGGCGAAGCGGCCGCAGGCGCCAGCAGCTGCCGGCCGAAGCCGACAAGATCGGCTCCGAGCGCAATCGCTTTGGCAGCATCAACGCCGTTCTTCAGCCCTCCGCTTGCGATGATGACCGCTTCGGGATGGCTGGCACGCACCTCGCGCACGCATTCTGCGGTCGGGTTGCCCCAATCCGCGAACGCCTCAGCAGCCTCGCGCCGTACCGGATCGAGGGCGCGGTGCTTCTCCACCTGGCTCCAAGAGGTGCCGCCCGCGCCTGCGACGTCGATGAAGGCAACGCCCGCCGCAAGGAGCATGCCGGCCGTGCCGGCATCGATGCCCCAGCCGACCTCCTTCACGCCGACCGGCACCGGCAGTCGTCTGCACAGCCTCTCGATACGTGCCAGTAAGCTGCGGAAGTTCGTGTTGCCTTCCGGTTGGAACACCTCCTGCAGGCTGTTCAAGTGAAGGACCAGGGCATCGGCCCCGGTCAGCTCGATCGCGCGCATGCATGAATCGAAGCCGAACCCATAGTTCAACTGGACGGCTCCGAGATTGGCCAGTATCGGAATGTCCGGCGCGGACCTGCGAACCTCGAAGCTGGAAGCCAGCTCGGGATGATCGATCGCGGCGCGCAGCGAGCCGACGCCCAGCGCCCATCCGCGCTGCTGCGCGATCTCCGCCAGATGGCGGTTGATGCTGAACGCCCGTCCCGTCCCCCCGGTCATCGAGCTGATCAGATACGGCGCCTTAAGGCTGCGGCCCACGAATGAGGAAGCCGTCGAGAGGTCGGCATAATCGAATTCCGGCAGGGCCGCATGCCGGAAGCGGTATTGCTCCAATCCCGAGGTAATCCTCGAGCCCTCGACCTGCTCGTGCAGGCAAATGTCGATATGCTGTTCCTTCCTGCGCTCCGTCAAGCGAAGCGGAGTGTCGGTACCCGTCGCAGGCATTAGGCATGTCTCCTTCCTATGTATTCAGTATCGATCCTCTTGAAGAATTCGTTCGGCTACATGAAGGCCGTTCATCGTCACGATCGGGGTCCCGCCTCCCGGACGCGCCGTGCCCCCGACGAACCAGAGTCCCTCGATATGCGGGCTTCGGTTGGCGGGCCGCAGGAAGGTCTGGCGCCACCCGTTCGAGGAGATGCCGTAGATGGCGCCGCGGTAGGCCGATGCGTCACGGAGCAGATCGGCGGGCGTGTAGACGTCGAGCACCTCTGCAGCCGGACCGATCGGGCCGAGCCCGCGCTCCGCAAGCTTTTGCAGAATGCGGTCGCGGTACGTCAACGTTCGTTCCTCGTCCCAATCCGAATCCGATGACAGATACGGCGCGTTGACGAGGATGAACAGATTGCTGGATCCCGGCGGCGCGGCGGACGGCTCGGAACGCGACGAATTGCATACGTAGATGGCCGGATCTTCCGGAGGACGCCGCAGGCGAAAAATATCGTCGAATTCCGTACCGTAACGCGCCGGATAGTAGACGGTGTGGTGGAGCAGCGATTCGTGCACGGCAGGGACCCCGGCAAGCATGACGAATCCGGACAGGGACGGCTCGTAGCGTGCAGCAAGCCGCGAGTCGGTCAGCGAACCGCCGGACGCTTGGGGCAGCAAGTCGCGCATGACGGCGAGCGTATCGCTGCCCGCGACGACGCGATCGGCGGCGTAGTCGCCGACCGTAGATTCCACGCCGAGGACATGCCCGTTGCGGACGCTGATGCGAGTCGCTCTAGCGCCGTATTCGAACGTGACGCCGAGCTCGACGGCCAGCCTGGCAAGCGCCGCCGCCAGCTCATAGGTGCCGCCGCGCAGTCCATACACGCCGCCGTCCGCCTCCACGCTGGCGAGCATGGCGAACAAGGCGGGCGATCCGGCAGGCTCTCCCCCTACATAGGTGGCGTAGCGGCCGAACATCGCAAGCGTATTCGGATGCCGAAAATAACGGGCAAGCAGCTGCTGCAGCGAGGTGAACGGACGGATTCGCATGAATGCGCTGAAGAGACGCAGGCTTGCCATATCCCGCGTCGTTGCCATGGCCCGGCTCAGGAAGTGCCGATCCGCGAGGCTTCTGAGACGCCTCGCCTCCTCCAGAAACGCGGGGTAACGCGCGGCGTCATCGGGGGAGTAGGCCGCGATCTGCTCGCGCATATGTTCCGGATCGGCGCTGAGGTCGACCGTGTGGCCGTCCGAGAACCTATTGCGTGTCGAGGGATCGATGCGATACCAGTCCAGATACTGTTCCATGCGCCGGCCGGCTGCCTCGAAGACGGCCGAGAAGGCATGCGGCATCGTGATCGTGCTCGGCCCTCGATCGAATCGGTAGCCTAGCCGTTCGACGCGGGCGAGCTTGCCGCCCGAGAACGGCTGCGATTCCAGCACCGTAACCTTCCAGCCCTCGGCGGCTAGTCGAATGGCGCAAGCCAAGCTGCCCAGACCGGCGCCGATCACGACGGCGCGCTTCACCGCTGAGATGCCGCGAGCTCGATTATCCATACCGCGATGTGCTCCTCCCGTATTCATTCATCGATAGAGTCGTCCCTTCCATTCATAACCTCTGCCGGTGACGGCGATCCGCCAAGAATCGAGCGCAAGCCCGATCAGGCAAGCTGCGGACAGCGGAAGCAGCAGGCCGTACAGCGCGGAGACGCCGTTCCGCGTGTCGATATATGCCTTGATCCCGCAGCCGAGCAAGCACGCCGCGGCTGCAGGCAGCAGTGCGGCAGCCGCCCCAGGAATGCCTGCTATCGCGCCGGCTGAAGACGCGATGAAGCATGCCGGCGGAAGGACGTATAGCGCTGCGTACAGCATAAGAATCGCGCCGAGCAGCAGCGGACTGCGCCCCAGCCCCGGGAACAGGTTCTTCCGATAGCCGAGCCATACCTCGGATGCGGACGTATACATGCGCATATAGATGTCGCGGTGAATGTCTGCCAGCGTGACGGGATACCCGGCGAGCTTGACGGCCCGTGCCAGCGCGATGTCCTCCACGAGCTGCGAACGGACGGCTTCATGGCCTCCCGCCGCATCGTAGGCCGTGCGCGAGACGAATAGGCATGCACCGTGGGCTGCAGCGAAGCGGGGGTCGGACGAGCGCCTAACCTGCCGGATCGGGAGGTGGCTGAGCACAGTGAACAGCATCATCGGCACGATGAGCTTCTCGGCGAGCGTGCCGACGATCTGGCGAGGGAAGCCGGTCAGCAAGCCGTCGCCCTGCGCTTCGGCTGCAGCGGCGATACGGGTCAGCGCGCCGGGTTCGAGCCGAGCATCGGCATCGAGATAGAACAGCCATGGCGCGCGCGCCGCTTGTGCCAGCTGGCGGCATGCATGCGACTTGCCGGTCCAGCCGATCGGCGGCGAAGCTCCCTCGAGCAGCCGCAGTCGCGCATCCATGCGCGCATGGCGGCGAACGATCGCCGCCGTCTCGTCCTCCGACCGGTCATCCAGCACGAGCACCTCGAATGCCGGATGCGACTGCGTTAGCACGGAACGGAGGCATGCCTCGATGTTGCGCGCTTCGTTCCTCGCCGGAATGAGGATGCTGACTCTCGGCAAGTCGCTGTCGATACGGGAATCGGCAGCCGGAAGGACAGCAGGTGACTTCGCCAGACGGATGAGCGAACGATGATGTCTTGCGTTCCATAAGACGAACAGCCACTGCGCTGCCAGCAGGGCGCTCAAGACCCAGAGAATGGTCGCCATGCCGTCAGCCTCCTGCCTGCTGAAGCCAACTTGTCGAACGTGTCTTGAACGGAACGGCTTGCCGGGAATAATGCGACTCCTGCATTCAGGCCGTCATAGGGATCGTCGATCGATTGCTGTCTCATCTGATCAAGCTGCGTCGTGACGGCTTCCTCCAGCTCGCGAGCAATCTCGGCTCTCCCGGCTGCGTGCCAGTCGCGCTGGATGGGATTGCCGAAGCGCAGCGCTGCCTCCGGCTTCTGGTGGAAGCCGAACCTCGCATACAGCGTCACGGGTACAGCCGTCGCTTCAGGCACGAGCTGCAGCAGCAGCCCTGCTCCGCTGCGGAAGCCGAGCGGGCGGCGCTCCAGATGCGCGATCTCGCCTTGCGGGTACAGCCAGACGGAATGCCCCTCCTTCAGGAGACCGGCTGCGTAGCGGAAGGAGGCGCGGATTCCAGCCGTGCTGCTCTGGTCGATGGAGAAGGCGCCGATCCGGCGGAAGAAACGATAGCGTGCCAGCTGGCGCTCCTCCATCATCATGTAATGGCTGCGTTCGGAATGGCGCGTCACCGCCGCATAGACGAGCAGGCCGTCCCACCAGCTGCTGTGATTCATGACGTAGACAGCGGGCTGCTGGCCGGGCGGGTCGATCATGCCATCGATCGTAACGCTTCGGAACGCACGCCTGATCAGATAATGGCGGTTGTACATGCGGAATACCGCCTCGAACAGGGGACTCTTGCGCGACTCGATCACAGGCTGCGCCTCCTGTATTCCGTCCATAGCATGCCGCAGGCGGCGACTGCCGCAGCCCCCCATAACGCTTCCTTCGCGGCCAGCAGGCCGAACATGAGCAGCATGGCTTGGTACAGCCGCGCTGCATGCTGGCGTTCCCCGCTCGCAACGTACTTCGCCGGTACCAGCAGGGAGAGCAGCGCGGCTGCGGCGAACCATGCGGCATAATTGGTCCAAGGTACGCCATGGAAGGCGACAACCGCGTCATGCGACGGCCACTCCCAGAATCCGCGAGCATGGGCGACAGGATCGAGCACGAGATCCAGCATGACGGCATATCCGCCTGCCGACAAGGCGCGAAGCGCTCTCGACGACGGCGCGGCAAGCATGCAGCCTTGGACCACCACGGCGATCCAGGCTGCCGCAATCGCGACGGGCACGCCGAAGAAGGCGAGGCCTAGCGTCGGCGAATAGCGGTAATGGCCGAACGGATAGCCGGTCGCGGCTCCGACGCCTTCTAAGAGAAAGGCAGCGATGCCGATCGCCGCGGCCATGCGAAGCACGCCCGCGAGGCTCCCCTGTAAGTGCGATACGGCGTAGACGGCATAGAAGAAGAGGAATAGGCCGTTCGAGAAGCCGAGCGCCTCCGGCACGCGATAGAACAGCATGAGTGCCAGACCGACGGCATACCAGAACCAGAAAAGTTGGGCCAGCCAGCTATTGAACCGCACGCAACGCAGCCTCCCGAACCGTGCCGTGATGACGCCCGGCGACGTCGAGCAATATCGCGAGCTTCCTTCGGCTGCTCACGACGGCGCGGGTCGCGAACACGTCGTAACCGTTGGCGCGCACTTGCTCCAATATGGCGAGATACGTGCGGGCTGCCAGCTCGATGCAGAATGCGCTCTCGGGCGGACAGTCCGCGAAGCCTGCCAAGCCACGCGACATCAGCCGCTGAGCCGCGTCCATCATCGATTCGAGCAATTGCCGGAAGGCCGGGGTTGCGCTCCCCTCCGCGAAGTCCGCGTCCGTGCATCCATATCGCTGCATAAGCTCCAGCGGGACATAGCGGCGGCCGCGCCGCCAATCCTCCCCGATGTCGCGGACGATATTGACGATCTGCATCGCCTGGCCGATCTCGATCCCTGCCGACCGAATCTTCGCGTCGGGGGTGTCATGCAGGATGGGCAGCAGCATCTCGCCCACGGTGCCGGCGACCAGGTAGCAATAGCGATCCAATTGCTCGAGACTGTCGTAGCGCGTAAGCGTTAGGTCGAGCCGTTGACCTTGCATCTGCTGCAGGAAGGGCTCGCGCGGGACGGCATAGTGCGCGAATAGCCAGCGGAGCGCCGGCCAGATGAAATGGCCGTCCGCTTCCTCCAATCGCAGGAAGAGGGCTTCCAACTCATCGAGCGAGTACGGGGAGGCTGCGGGTTCGTCGACGGCATCGTCGATCATCCTGCAGAAGGCGTACAGGACGTAGACAGCCTCTCGCCTAGGGCTCGATAGGAAGGAGAATGCCTTGTGAAAGGTGGATGAGCCGGCGCGAATCATGCGCTCGCAATCGACAAGGAATTGCGGGATTGCAGGGGTTATTGGGATGGCCATTATACCGTCTCCTCTCGTATGTGATCCGCGAGCAGTCTTGCGCCTTGCATGACGATGGGGATGCCGCCGCCGGGGTGGACCGAAGCGCCGACCGCATACAGCCGATCGATCGCGAACGGCCGGAGCTGCGGACGGAATGCGCCGGATTGACCGATCGTCGGCGCGATGCCGAAGCTTCCGCCTGCGAATAACCCTTCCCGTTCGGCATCTAGCGGCGTTCGCATGGACTGGCGCACGATTGCGCCGCGCAGACCGGGCATGGCTCTCTTCTCGAGGTCCGCCAGTACGCGGTCCAGCAGCTCGCGCGCTCGTTCCGCTGCTCCATCAGGGTCTTGCCAAGCCCGTGACGAAGCCGGCGGCACCGGAATCATGATATAGAGCAGGCTCGTGCCCGGCGGCGCGGCTTCCGTATCCAGCTGGACCGGGTTGAAGACATAATAGGCGGGATCGTCCGGCAGGCGCTGCGAGCCGAGCAGTTGGCGCATGCGCAGATCGAATCGTTCCGGCAGGAAAAATTGATGCCCTTGCGCGTCCGGCCAGCGGCGGTCCGTCTCGGCATAGAGCAGCAGGCAGCCGCTGGACGGCTTGTAGCTGCGCGGTCGGATACGGCGCGTACCGGTCAGCAAGCCTTGAAGATGCGGCATATCGCCGTTGTAGACGACGGCATCATAAGGAGCGTAGCCTTCGAACGTCTCGAAGCCCGCTGCGATGCCGTTCTTCAGCCGTATGCCGCTAATATTGCTGTGCAGCTTAATCCGGACGCCGCGCTTCTCGAGCGCCTCCTGCAGAAGCGGCAGCAGAGAGGCGTATCCTCCCCGAACATACCAGATGCCGTGCGCATGCTCCGCGTAAGGGATGAAAGCATACAGCGCCGGCGTCGCATGCGGAAGCCCTCCGATGTAGAGCGTCTGCAGCGAGAACGCGTCGATCAATCGAGTGTCGCGGAAGTAGCCGGCCGCCCTCGCGCGGACGCTGCGATAAGCGCGCAGTCTCAGGAGCAGCTGCATATTCGCCTTCGTGAAGAAATGCTTCTTCTTCAGGAACGGCCGGTCGAGAAAAGCGCGTTTCCCGAGCGGAAACAGTGCCGCGTGATCGCGCATGTAGGCGGCGTATCCGTCCTGTTCGCCCGGAAAGGCGCGCGCGAGCTCGTCGAGCTGCCGCTCTTCGTCGCTCCACTTGTCGAAGTGCGAGCCGTCGGCATAGTGGATGCGATACATCGGATCGCAGCGAATCAGCTGCACCCGGCCGGTGTCTACGCCTGCCTCGCGCAGCGTGTCCATGAGCATGTCCGGGAGCAGCACGATCGTAGGGCCTTGGTCGATGCGGCGCTGTCCCAGCTCGGCATATGCGAGCCTTCCACCCAAGCGGTCGGAGCGTTCATGCAACGTCACGCGGTGGCCGTCGCCGGCGAGGAGCAGCGCGGCGGTCATGCCGCCGATGCCGCCGCCGGCGATTCCGATGCTCCAGCGCTTCATAGCGTGACCTCCCGAGCGGCGCCGTGCACCCAGCCGTTCCAATCGCGGAGCGCATGCTTGCCTGCGCCGAGCAGCATGGCGCTGCTGATCTTGGCCGATTCGAGAATGGTCGGCAGCCCGCTTCCGGGATGGGTGCCGCCGCCGACGAGCCAGCAGTTATCGACTTCCTCGAACCGGTTATGCGGCCGCAAGCTCATCATCTGGTCAAGCGAATGCGCCAGATTGAACGTTGCGCCGCGATAGACGTCAAGCTGGTCGCGCCAATCCCAAGGCGTGACAACATGCTCCCGGACGATCGACGACTCCAGGCCTGCCAATTCGGGGATGGCCGAGAGCCGTGCCAGGACGCGGCGGCGAAACCGACCGCTCTCGGCGGCCCAGTCGATCGATGCGCCCGCGTTCGGGACGGGAACGAGCACGAGCAGCGCCGACTTGCCCGGCGGTGCGAGCGTAGGGTCGATCGCGGACGGATTGTGGATATAGATGGACGGATCGTCCGATAACGTCTGCGACTCCGTGATCTCCTCGACATTGCTGCGGTAATCGGCAGCGAACGCCACGGTATGGTGAGGCAGGTCGACGGTTCGGTCGAGGCCGAGGTAGAGCATGAACGTCGAGCAGGAGTATTGCTTGCGCTCGAGCTGCTCCGGCGCGTATTTGCGCAAGGTGCCGGGCGCGAACAGCCGTGAGGCGGCCTGCGCGAAGTCGGCTCCGATGACGACGTCGTCAGCTTCAGCCTGCTCGCCGTTCTCGAGCAGCAGGCCAACGGCGCGTCCGTCCCGGACGAGTACCTGGCGTACGCCGGTGCCTGTCACGATGCGTCCGCCCCATTCGGCGGTGACGCGCGCCATCGCTTCGCACAACCGGTTAATGCCGCCGATCGGATGCCACAGCCCGTACCGATGCTCCAGGTAGGAGAGGATGGTGAACGTGCCCGGACATTCCCATGGCGACATGCCCAAGTACTTGGCTTGGAAGGAGAAGGCGGTCTTCAAGCGCTCATCGCGAAAATAGCGGGATAGCCGCCCGTGCACCGTATCCGTCGCATGCAGCACGGGCAGCGCGCGCATGACGTCCGAGGCGACGTAATCCCTCCAGCTCTCGAACGGACGCTCGAGAAGCGGGGCGATTCGAGCGAATTTGCGCGCCTCTTCACGCATGAAGCGGGCATACCCTTCGCCCTCGCCGGGAAAATGCCGCTCGATCTCCGCCTGCATCGCTGCGGGATCCGTCGTCGCATTCAGCTGCAAGGAGCCGAACTGCAGCCGATACATCGGATGCAGCGGCTTCAGCGAGACGTAAGCATCCAAGCGCCGGCCGGCAAGCCGGAACAGCTCCTCCCACTTATGCGGCATCATGAGGAACGTGGCCCCGCGGTCGAAGCGAAATTCGCCGAGCTCGAGCCGAGAGGATCTGCCGCCGACGAAGGGCTGCTTCTCATAGACGGTAACCTCGCAGCCATTAGCCGCGAGCAACATGGCAGCGGCCAAGCCGCCGGGTCCCGCACCGACGATCGCTACTTGTCTGGGTTTGTTCATGGCGGTCTCCTTTGCGTCAGGTAATCGCGGAAAATATCTATACATATGTCACTGTTTTCTATACAAATACTATACATAAATTATGCGAGTAGTCAATCATTTCTTTGGAAGCGTCTAGGAGGACAGATGGAGCAACGCAAAAAAAGGAGAGAGGGTATCCCTCTCTCCGGCGATGAAGCTTCTATTCGGTTCCGATGAAACTGACGGGGTCGTCAGGCTAACCGCATGCCGCGGCGATCGAGCTTCTGCCTGAGCCACGCTTCCCAGTCGGCGCGTTCACCCAAGCAGACATAAGGGGACAGCGGTCCGTCGTAGCCGCCGAATCCTTGTCCGCCCATGACCGGCGTCAAGGCCGGGAATTGACGCAGCATCCCCTCGAGCCACCGCTCAAGCGCCTCAATGCGCGACGCATCCGTAACGGACACGGCCACAGCGTTAATGCGGCTCTCGACCATCAGGTCGGCTATGCCTTCATAAGGCGTATTCGGCCCCAAGTAGACGATATCGATCCCGCGTTTGCGCAGGAACAGCCCGAACAGCATGAGTCCGAGATGGTGAAGCTCGCCTTCAGGGCAGAAGCAGAGCACCTTCGGGAGCGATTCCCGAACAGGCAGTATGCGCAGGAAGGCATGGAACCGAAGCAGCATGAATTCCGACGCGTAATGCTCCTGCGCGACCGTGATATGACCGGCTTCCCATTCCTCGCCGACACGGATCATGACGGGTGCTAGAACGCGATGGAACGCTTCCTCGAATTCGAAGAGCGTGAAGATCATATCGGCGGTTTCATGCGCCTCGGCCGTCTGGCATCGGATCAGTCGATTGTACAGCTTATCGACCCATTCCCCGTATTGCTCGCCTCCCGGCTTCTGAGAATCCGCGCGTTCCTGTGCAGCGCCAGTCGCGAAATCTTGACTCTGGAGAAGCCGAACGGCTTCGCTGATCTTCATGTTATGGTTCTGCGTCTGTTCTTTCAGCCACTGCAGCGTTCGTATATCCTCATCGCTGTATAAGCGGTGTCCGCCCATGCTCCGGTCCGGCGCAATGATGCGATAGCGTGTTTCCCAGGCCCGTATCGTGACGGCCGGGATTCCGAGCAGCTCGGATACTTTCTTCATGCTATACATGTCGTTGTCGCCTCCTCCTACTCATTATACAGAATCTATACATCAATAGGGAATATACGCAGAGGGAAAAGTTTCTTGCTCTATATGTATAGATATTGTATAGTATTATTGCCTTTATGTATAGATTTTATACATATCGAGTACAGACAATCGAGGGATGCATACATGGACAAACACAAGTTGCTTAGCCGATTTACGTTCGCGTCAGCCGTCATGGCCGGCATCGTCATCGCGGCATTTCGAATGACCGGCGACACGGAGCACGGGCAATACGATGCCGTCGTGTTCTCGCTCGCTGCACTGCCGTACCTGTTGATCGGCATCGACGTATTCCGGCGCTTGCGCCGAAGAGGAGCGAGTCCGTTGCTGCAAGTGCTGAGCATGACATTCTCCAGCATCGCGATGATCGCGGGCGCGGGCGGGCTGATGGAGTTTCACTTCTCGATCTTCGTCGTATTGGCCATCGCGGCTTATTATGAACGCGCATCGCTCGTGATCGTCGCTTCCGCCGTATTCGCCTTGCAGCATGCCGCCGGATATTTGCTCCTTCCGGAGCTTGTGTTCGGCAGCCATCATTACGGTCTCTCCCTGACGCTGATTCATGCCGGATTCCTGTTGCTGATGGCTGCAGCGTGCCTGCTGCATATTCGCGTTATCCGGCAGTTCGCCGATCGGGTGGACATCGAGCAGCAGGCGAAGCGTCGCCTCCTGCACGAGACCTCGATGCAGCTCGCGGAATCTACCGGACTCATGAAAGCCTTCGCTGCCGGACTGACCGACAGTACGGAATACGTCAAGGAATCGAATCTCGGCATTACCGCTTCGATCGTTCAAGTCAGAGAAGGCGCAGAGCGGCAAGCGGCCCTTACATCGGAGAGCGCGAGGGCAATGGAGGAGATGGAGGCAGGCATCCTGCGGATCGCGGAGTCGTCCTCCTTGGTGTCGGCGGCTGCGCAAGGGATGCTGGAGCTCGCGAAGAGCGGGGATGACCGCGTAGGGGCAATCATCGACCAATTCGGCCGCATTCGCGCGTCCAATGATAATGTCGAGGAGGCGGTCGGGGAGTTGACCGTTGCCTCCGAGGAAGTCCGAGGCATCACGCGCGTCATCGAGGAATTGTCCGCCCAGACGGACCTGCTGGCGCTGAACGCTGCCATCGAAGCGGCACGCGCAGGCGAACATGGCAGAGGCTTCACCGTCGTGGCGGGGGAAGTTCGAAGGCTTGCCAACCAATCCAGCGAATCGGCGCGGCAAATATCGGCGCTAATCGCGCGGATCAGCGAATCGGCCGCCCGCGTCTCTGCCGTGATGGCGGAAGGCGCGGCGGATGTACGGCGAGGCCAAGCAGTCGTGGAGGAAACAGGCGAAGCGTTCGAGGCGATCGTGGCAAGGTCCAGGGATGTGGCGGAGCAGATACGCGGGGTATCCCTGCAATCCGATGAGCTCGCGACGGCTACGCGTCAGGTGAGCGAGTCGCTCGACCGAATCGCCGCGACCGCTTCGGACTCGGCGCAGGTGATCAAGCAGGTGTCGGACGCCTCCGGGCGGACGAAGATGCAGGTGGCGAGCATCGCCTCGTCGATCCGGGAGCTTCAGCAGCTTGCCGACGACATGCACGGGCTTGGCACGAATCTGACCGAGCAGAATCGCGACGCGTGGGAAGCAGGCAGGAATGCCTCGTGAGCGCTGCGGCGCAGAATCGCTTGCAGCACGGCGCACGGCAGAGATCGCCTTGCACGAGGTCATCTCTCTATGTGGTTGTTCTCCAATTTCAGCAGCTTCGCCTTCATGGCCAATCCGCCTCGATAGCCGGTGAGCGCGCCGTTCTTGCCGACGACGCGGTGGCAGGGGACCGCGATCAGCACGGGATTCGCGCCGATTGCCGCGCCTACCGCCCGGACGGCTGCAGGCTTGCCGAGCGAGCTTGCGATCTCCGCGTAGGATGCCGTAGCGCCGTAAGGGATTGCGGCGAGCGCTCGCCAGACTGCCAGCTGGAACGGCGTGCCGCGCAGATCGAGCGCCCCGGCAAGCGCATCGCGGCGTCCGCCCGCCAGATAAGCGGCGAGCGCCTCCGCGTATGCCGCCATTCCCCGGTCGTCGCGGAGCGGCACGCAGCCCGGCATCCGGCGCGCTGCCCAATCGGCGAATTCCTCCATCGATCCGTTCGGAGAACCGACATAGCATTGTCCCGTGTCTGTAGCGGCGACGATGAGACGCCAATCTTCGTGGTCGATGAACGTCCAATACAAAGGATCTTGCAATTGCGAACTTCGATTCATGTGTTCAGCACCTCCATGCCGCCATTATAACCTCGCGCCAAGGCTGTTGTACCCTTATTCCAATAGAAGGGCAAGATAACGAAATCCGTTGCCGGGCCCGAATATGGTACAACTAGAATAAGGATAGGTTGGGATTCGGAAGGAGAGGTTCGGGATGACGGCTCATGGACAATTTCAGGTCGCTGCCGATAATGGGACGATCATGAAGCTGCAGGCGCCAAACGGATTCCGCTTCGAAGTGAATGCGGCCATGCTGGCGAGCGCGGATAAGGATTGCATGTACCGGGTGCGTGACGGACGGCTCTACAAGGCGGTCCCGGTCGGGCGCGAAGCGTATGCGGTCGAGATTAGCCCGGATCAGGACGGACATCATGTCTGCATTCGTCCATTAGGAGGCACTGCGATCGCAGATGCCGGCGCCCGTGCGGCGATCGCGCAATATGTCTGGGAATGGCTCGATCTGGAGACGGACCTGGAGCCGTTCTATGCCATGGCGAGCGCCGACCCGCTGTTGAAGGAACCGGTCGAGCAGTTCTACGGCTTGCGCAACATCGGCATTCCCGATCTGTTCGAGGCGATCAGCTGGGGCATAATCGGCCAGCAGATCAATCTGACCTACGCTTATACGTTGAAGCGGCGTCTCGTCGAGCAGTTCGGCGGCAGCATCGCAAGCGAGGGAGAGACGCACTATACGTACCCGACGGCCGAGGCGATCGCGGGACTGACGCCTGACGATCTGGGCGTGCTGCGAATGTCCGCGAAGAAGTGCGAATATCTGGTCGGCACAGCGGCGCTGATCGCAGAAGGCAGGCTGTCCAAGGGGCTGCTGCAGCAAGCCGGCGGACTTAAGGAGGCGGAGCGGATGCTAACGGCGATCCGGGGCATCGGTCCTTGGACGGCCAACTATGTGCTGATGCGCTGTCTGCGTATGCCGTCGGCTTTTCCGATCGATGACGTAGGGCTGCATAACGCGATTCGATTCGCGACAGGATCGGCTCAGAAGCCCGCGAAGGCGGACATTCTGAAGCTGTCGGCCGGCTGGGCAGGCTGGGAGTCCTATGCGACGATTTACTTGTGGAGGCTGCTGTACTAATTTTCGCCAACGAAGCCTACAATAATCCGAGTCGAGCCGGCTGCAATTGCAGTCGGCTGCTGTCGATCGGCTATATTACCATAACTGATAGGTCTTATAAGAAGCTATTCGTTGACCCCTGCCCCATGCTGTGATAGCTTGAGGAGAGATAAATTTCGTGTCCTTAAGGAAGTTCAATAAGCCCGCTTGTGATCACGAAGCATGACAATCGATCTTTTTGAACCTGAACTTTATGCTGACAAGAAATGACCATATTTGCACAATACGCGAGGTGGATATTTGTTGGAACTCCAAGTAACGAACAGTCCGTTTAACCAAGAGCAGGTCGAGCTGCTGAATCGTCTCCTGCCGTCCCTGACGGATGCGCAGCGGATCTGGCTGAGCGGGTATATCTCGGCTCTGCAAGGAGCCGGAGCAGCTGTCGGCGCGGCAGTGCCTGCAGTTGTCGCAGCTGCTGCGCCAGCCGCTGCGCCAATCTCTAAGGACGTAACCGTGCTCTTCGGTTCGCAGACGGGCAACAGTCACAACTTAGCCAAGAAGATGACGAAGAAGCTGGAGGAGCAAGGTTTCCAAGTGACGCTGACATCGATGGGCGATTTCAAGCCTACGGGTCTGAAGAAAATCCAGAACCTGCTCATCGTCGTCAGCACGCATGGCGAAGGCGAACCGCCGGATAACGCGATTCCGTTCTACGAATTCATCTACAGCAAGCGCGCGCCGCAGCTGGAGGACTTGAAGTATTCCGTGCTGGCGCTCGGCGATACGTCCTACGAATTCTTTTGCCAGACGGGCAAAGATTTCGACAAGCGCTTCGAAGAGCTGGGCGGCGTAAGGCTGACGCCGCGCGTCGATTGCGACGTGGACTTCGACGAGCCTGCTGCGGAATGGATGAACAGCGTGCTGGGCGCGCTAAGCGCGGCATCGGCGGCTCCGGCTGCGAGCGGCGCTGCCGCTGCAGCGCCGGCAAGCTTGGCAGATTCGGAATACTCGCGCTCGAATCCGTTCCATGCCGAGGTGCTGGAGAACCTGAACCTCAACGGCCGCGGATCGGACCGCGAGACGCGCCATCTCGAGATTTCGCTCGAGGGCTCGAACCTGCAGTACGAACCGGGCGACGCGCTCGGCATCTACCCGGAGAACCACCCGCAGCTGGTTGAGGATCTGATCCTAGCGATGGGCTGGAACGGCGATGAGCCGGTCGAAGTCGGCAAGAACGGCGAGCAGCGGCCGGTTCGCGAAGCGCTGCGTTACCATTACGAGATCACGGTGCTCACGAAGCCGCTCTTGGAGCGTTTGGCGAAGCTGACGTCCAAGGACCTGCTCGGACTCGTATC
Organism: Bacillota bacterium; assembly: GCA_023386495.1. Taxonomy (GTDB): domain Bacteria; phylum Bacillota; class Bacilli; order Paenibacillales; family Paenibacillaceae; genus Paenibacillus_I. The sequence goes on from JAEWJS010000175.1 coordinate 24,920, forward strand.
GCCGGGCCGCGAGCAAGAGCTCAAGGCCTACATGAGCGAGCGCGACCTGCTCGACCTCGTCCAGGACTACGGCCTCAAGGGCGTGCCTGCCAACGAATTCGCTTCGTATCTGCGGAAGATTCCGGCTCGCCTCTATTCGATCGCGAGCAGCTCCAAGGCTTACCCGGACGAAGTGCATGTCACCGTTCGCGCGGTACGTTACGAGGCGCAAGGCCGCAACCGTTACGGCGTATGCTCGGTCCAGCTCGCGGAGCGCGTGCAGGCGGGCGACAAGCTGCCGGTCTACATTCAGCATAACTCGAACTTCAAGCTGCCGGAGAGCCCGGATACGCCGATCATCATGATCGGGCCAGGCACAGGCGTCGCGCCGTTCCGCGCGTTCCTCGGCGAGCGGCAGGAGACGGGAGCCGAAGGCAAGTCGTGGCTGTTCTACGGCGATCAGCACTTCACGACCGACTTCCTCTATCAGACCGATTGGCAGCAGTGGCTGAAGGAAGGCGTTCTGACACGGATGGACGTCGCCTTCTCCCGCGATACCGATAAGAAAGTTTACGTGCAGCACCGGATGCTGGAGAAGAGCAAGGAGCTCTACCAGTGGCTGCAGGACGGCGCCGCGGTCTATGTGTGCGGCGACGAGAAGAAGATGGCGCATGACGTTCATGCGGCGCTGATCGCGATCCTCGAGCAAGAGGGCGGCCTCAGCACGGAAGAAGCGGCGGAATATCTGCTCCGCATGCAGCAGAACAAACGTTATCAGCGGGATGTCTATTAATCCGTCCCGAGAGGAGAGAACATATGTCTGACAACAACCTGATGTCGCCCAACAGTGCGCCGCACAGCGACGTAGAGGAAATTAAACGCCGGACCAACTACCTGCGGGGAACGCTGGTCGAATCGCTGCAAGATCCGATCACGGCTTCCATCCCCGAGGATGACAACCGGCTGATGAAATTCCACGGCAGTTACATGCAGGATGACCGGGATCTGCGCAACGAACGGAAGAAGCAGAAGCTCGAGCCTGCTTACCAATTCATGCTTCGCGTGCGCGCGGCAGGCGGCGTCGTGACGCCTGACCAATGGCTGATGATGGACAGCGTCGCGCAGAAGTACGCGAACGGCACGATTCGTCTGACGACGAGACAGTCGTTCCAACTGCACGGCGTCTTGAAGTGGAACATGAAGAAGACGATCCAAGAGGTCAACGCATCGCTGCTCAGCACGCTGGCTGCCTGCGGCGACGTGAACCGGAACGTCATGTGCGGCCCGAACCCGGACCTGTCCGAGGTTCACGCGCAAGTATACGAATGGGCGACGAAGCTGAGCAACCATCTCGACCCGAGAACGAGAGCGTATCACGAGATCTGGCTCGACGGCGAGAAGGTGCTGGACAGCCGGGACAACGAGGAGCAGGAGCCGATCTACGGTCTGGTCTATCTGCCGCGGAAGTTCAAGATCGGCATCGCGGTACCGCCGTCTAACGACGTCGACGTGTTCTCCCAGGACCTGGGCTTGATCGCGGTCGTGGAAGACGGCAAGCTCAAGGGCTTCAACGTCGCGGTAGGCGGCGGCATGGGCATGACGCACGGCGATCCGAAGACGTACCCGCAGGTCGGGCAGGTCATCGGCTTCTGCACGCCGGAGCAGGTCATTGACGTCGCGGAGAAAACGGTCACGATCCAGCGCGACTACGGCGATCGTTCGGTACGTAAGCACGCACGCTTCAAGTACACGATCGACGACCGCGGCATAGAGTGGTTCATCGGCGAACTGACGGCACGTCTGGGCTGGTCGCTGGACGCTGTCCGCCCGTATCATTTTGACCATAACGGCGATCGTTACGGCTGGGTGAAGGGCACGAGCGGCAAGTGGCACTACAACCTGTTCATTCAGAACGGCCGGGTCAAGGACGAGGACGGCTACCAGCTGATGACGGGACTGCGCGAGATCGCGAAGGTGCATACCGGCGACTTCAGGCTCACGCCGAACCAGAACCTGATCATCGGCAACGTGTCGAGCCAGAAAAAGAAGAAAATCGAAGAGCTTATCGCTTCCTTCGGTCTCTCGGACGGCTTGCGCGATTCGGCGCTGCGCCGCAATTCGATGGCATGCGTCGCGCTGCCGACATGCGGTCTTGCGATGGCGGAATCCGAGCGCTATATGCCGAGTCTGCTGGACAAGATCGATCTGATCCTGGCCGAGAACGGGCTGCGGGAGGAAGAGATCGTCATCCGCATGACCGGCTGCCCGAACGGCTGCGCGCGTCCGGCATTGGCGGAAGTGTCGTTCATCGGCAAGGCACCGGGCAAGTACAACATGTACCTGGGCGGCGGCTTCGCAGGCGATCGCTTGAATAAGCTGTACAAGGAGAATATCGGCGAAGCGGAAATTCTCGAATCGCTGAAGGAGCTTCTGAGCGGCTACGCGAAGGACCGTAAGAAGGGCGAGCATTTCGGCGACTATACGATCCGCGCGGGCTACGTGAAAGAGGTTCGTTCGGGACAGGATTTCCACGCCTAAATAGAACGAATGAATCGAAGGTCAACCGGCATGCGCCGGTTGGCCTTCATTGCGTCAACGGCATGAACATGCTATTGTCGTAAGGAAAGCTTCATATTATTGAGACAAGCAGGTGGCGGCATGATCGAGATCAAGACCTCCAAGCTCAGCGACGGAGAATTCAATAGAGGGGTATTCGCGACGCAGGACATCGCCAAGGGCGAGCTGATTCACGCGGCGCCGGTCATCCCGTATCCGAACGAGCAGCACGTCCATATCGAGAAGACGCTGCTGGCCGACTACATGTTCTCGTACGGCGCGAACCATACGGCATTGCTGCTCGGCTACGGCATGCTGTTCAACCATTCCTATACGCCGAACGCGGACTATGAGCTCGACTTCGACAACCATACGGTGAACTTCTTTGCCTACACGGACATCAAGGCCGGCGAGGAGATTCTCATTAACTATAACGGCGAAGTCGACAACGACGACATCCTCTGGTTCAACGACGACGAGGACAGCGAAGAGGACGAAGAGTCGGATGACGATGACGATGAGGACGAGCAGAGCGAGCAGGAGCAGGGAACGCAGCGCGATAAATAGCGGACGTTCGCAAGCCAGTGGGACTTGTGCTCGAGACAAGTGGCGTTTGCGAATAGTGTGAAAATCTACCATTATTTTTGGATTTAAAACCGTACGACTCGAAATAGTGTAGAAAAGTACAACTAAATAATCGACTATGTTCAATTCAGCCGAAGTAGTTAAGAATAGCGGTAGGAAATGCATCTATTTGAGTCTTGCGGGTGAATTCGTTTGAATTAGCAGTAGGATTTTCCACTATTAGGTGGAATGGGTTCAAATGAAAAATAGTCGTCGATGCACGGCTGCGATATTCGAGGGAGAATAAATAGGCCGGATTGGCCCAATTACAGGGAGCATGCCGATCCCGTGGGATGCTGCAGTGCGGATTAGTCGACTTAGGAAGGCATTAATGACCCCATGATCTGAAAATGGCATCGCAATTTGGCCAATCCGAACTGCACATAAGGGATGGGTTCCGTCGTTGCACGCAGTTCGATTAATCCTAACTGTGGAAGCCGCTAGCCCCGTGGCATGTGTTCGAACCTAGAGATTTGCTGCACTCGATCGTTCCATAGCTCTGCTCCGAATAACACCTAGCCCCAGCGGATGGGTGTTTTTCTATTCGATAAATATCACTATCCGTCCAACCGGCAATTCGATATAATAGAAATTCATTGTTCTTATATGGAAATAACAGACAAACAGTACCAACTGGGGGATGATCGGCAATGAGCTTAATCCAAGCAAGGGGTCTGCGCAAAGTGTTCCGGCAGGCCGATAAGGATCCGGGGCTTGCCGGGGCGGTCAAGCATCTGTTCACGCAGCGTTATACGGACAAGCATGCCGTCGAAGGCATAGATCTCGCGATCGGGGAAGGCGAGACCGTCGCCTATGTCGGACCGAACGGAGCCGGCAAATCGACGACGATCAAGATGCTGTGCGGCGTGCTCGTGCCGACGTCCGGCGAGATCCGCGTGGACGGGCTCGACCCGCATAAGCGGCGCATGGAGAACGCGCAGCGGATCGGCGCCGTGTTCGGCCAGCGCACGCAGCTCTGGTGGGACATCCCGGTCCGCGAATCGCTCGGGCTGCTGAAGGATATCTACCAGGTACCGACGGCGGATTTCAACCGTAACTTGGATGCATTCACCGAGTTGCTCGGCATGAACGAGTTCATTCATCTGTCTGCGCGCAAGCTGTCGCTCGGCCAACGCATGCGGGCGGATCTCGCTGCCGCGCTGCTGCATAATCCGAAGATCGTCTATCTCGATGAGCCGACGATCGGTCTCGATATCGCCGTCAAGCAGCGGATTCGGACGTTCATCAAGCAGATGAATCGCGACAAGGGGACGACGATCATGCTGACGACGCATGACCTCGGCGATATCGAGGACCTATGCGACCGGCTGGTCATTATCGATCATGGACGCATCATCTATGACGGCAAGCTGCAGGCGGTGAAGGATGCTTTTGCGCGGGAGCGCACGATGCATATGCAGCTCGCCTCGCCGCTCTCCGCGTCCGAAGCCGCGAAGCTGTTCGATGACCGGCAGCAGATTCAAGTCGAGATGCCGGATCCGCTGAAGCTGTCTATTCGCTTCGACCGCTTCCGGGTCACCGCAAGCGAGATCGTGAAGCGCATCATTAGCGCGACGGAGGTCGCGGATTTCCACATCGACGAGCCGAGCATCGAGCTGATCATCCGCCGCGTCTACGAGGGCCAGCTGGACTCGGCCGCGCTGGCGGCTTCGGCTTCGACGAAGGAGGGCTGACCGCGATGCAGCAGCTCGCTCACCGGTCCGGCTTCAAGAAGTATGTGTCGCTCGCCGTCTGCTCGATGCAGAATACGTTGTCTTATCGCCTTACCTTCATCTTGAACTTTGTCTCCAACTTCATTGCGTTGATCGGCATGTACAGTCTATGGAAGGCCGTCTTCGCGGGGCAGGCCGAGGTATCCGGCTTCACGTGGAGCCAGATGGAGGCTTACTTGATCGTGACGTTCTTCGTGAATTCGATGCTCTCTTATTATTCCGAATCCAGCATTACCGGCAAGGTGCTCGACGGCAGCGTCATGATGGACATGCTGAAGCCGCTCGACTTCCAGAAGGCGAGGCTGGCGGAGACGCTCGGCTCCTGCGTGCTGGAGGGGCTGCTGAGCGCGCTGCTCATCTGCGGTTTTGCCGTGGCGACGTTCGGCGTGCCGCTGCCGGATAACGGCTACACGGCGTTCTTGTTCGCCGTCAGTATGATGTCCTCGATTCTGGTCAAGTTCGGCATCGTCTACTGTTCGTCCCTGCTCTGCTTCTGGACGACGAGCGGACTCGGCATCATCTGGGCGCGCATGGCCGTCACGAATCTGCTGTCTGGCGCACTCGTGCCGCTTGTCTTTTTCCCAGGATGGCTGGAAAAGCTGGCGATGGCGCTGCCGTTCCAGGGTATCGTCAACACCCCGACGATGATCTTCTTGAACAAGGCAGCGCCGCAGGAAGCGCTGCAGCTCATTGCCCTGCAGTGGGGCTGGATCATCGTGCTATGGCTGCTGGGCCGCTGGATGTGGACGTATGCCGTCCGGCAGATCACGATACATGGAGGGTAGCGAAGCATGCGCATGCCAATGAAACCGACAAGAGTCCTGTATCTGTACTGGCGGCTGTTTGGCCAGCAGCTTAAGGCGATTCTCGAATATTCCAAGGATTTCTACGTCATGATCTGCGCGGCGGCGCTGACGCAGTTCGTGGGCTTCGTATTTTTATGGGTCGTATTCTCGCGCATACCGGACATTCAAGGCTGGGGCTTCTGGGAGGTCGCCTTCATGTACGCGGCCATCTACTTCTCGGAAGGCGTCGGCTCGCTGTTCTTCGAGGGGACGTGGCGCATGCTGAAGCTCGTCAATACCGGCGAGCTTGATCGTTACCTGGTCCGCCCCGTTCCGCTCGCGCTGCAGATCGTGACGACCGGCATCGGCATGAACGGACTGGGCAACATCGTCATCGGCGGCTGGATCATGGGCATGGCGCTGAGCCGCGTGGCGATCGACTGGAGCCTGACGACGATACTGGCCGCGGTCGTGCTCCTGATCTCCGCCATGACGGTGCGTGTCGCCATAAATTACGCGGCGAACTGCTCGGCGTTCTGGATCAAGAACAGCGGCAACGCGTTCCCGATGATGGTGCATAATATGGGCGAATTCGCCAAGTATCCGATCACGATTTTCTCGCTGGGCTTGCAGCTATTCATCTCGCTTGCGGTGCCTTTCGCGTTCGTCAGCTTCTTCCCGGCGGCTGTCCTGTTCGGTAAGGAGGAGTGGGCGGCATACGGCTGGATGGGTCCGCTCGTCGCTGCATACACCGTAGGCATGGCGGCGCTCATTTTCCGAATCGGCCTGAGAAGATACGAGAGCACGGGCAATTAATACGGGTAATCACATACTACGATGGACGTTGGGCAATCCTACCACCATCCTCAATACAGGGTGGGGTGACAGTTGGACAAAGCGAAGGTTATCGAGCTGATCGATGCGAATGCGAAGGAAGCGGAACGCGTCATTAACGAGAAAATCGGGATATGGGCCGACCATGTGGTGTTCTCCGGATTGTGGTGGATGGGAGTAGCGCTGGCTGTTATTCCATGGGTGGTATGGCTGATTGCAAGGCCGCGCGAGAGCACGGACCGGCTGCTGTATGTCGGGGCCATGGTCGCAATGTTCTCCGTCGTGGCCGATGTGCTGGGGGACCAGTTCGCGCTTTGGCATTATCGGTTTAACGTCTTGCCGCTGCTCCCGACATATGTTCCTTGGGATGTCACGTTGATGCCGGTCACGGTCATGTTCTTCTTACAGATCAAGCCGAAGGCCAATCCATACATGAAGGCATTGATTTATGCCGTGCTCACCTCTTACGTAGCGGAGCCCGTATTCCATGCGCTGGACGTCTACAATCCGCAGCACTGGAAGTATAGCTATTCGGTGCCGATCCAATTCGCGCTCTATCTGGCAGCCCATTGGATGCTGCAGCATCGCCATCGATTCGATCGGCTCGAACACTAATAAGGGGCTGTTCCCCGTCATCGTTGCCGATGACAGCGGAACAGCCCCTTCGCTGCAAGTAGCCTTATTTCACTTCTACCATCCATCCGAACGGATCGGCAAGCGATCCCTTCTGGATGCCGGTCAGCGTATCGTACAGCTTCTGCGACAGCTCGCCGGTCTTCCCGCCGTTAATGACGAGCTTGTCGCCCTTCCAGTTCAATTCGCCGACAGGGGAGATGACGGCTGCAGTACCCGTACCGAACGCTTCCTCCAGCGTGCCGTTCCGGCCTGCTTCGTACAGTTCTTCGATCGAGATCGTACGCTCTTCTACCGGGATGTCCCAGGACTTCAACAGCTGGATGATCGAGCTGCGGGTAATGCCGGCCAGGATGCTGCCGTTCAGCGCAGGCGTGTGCACGACGCCATTGATCTTGAAGAACACGTTCATGCTGCCGACTTCTTCGATATAGCGGCGATGCACGCCGTCCAGCCACAGCACCTGCGTATAGCCCAAGTCTTTGGCGCCTTCTTGCGCCTTAAGCCCTGCTGCGTAGTTGCCGGCCGTCTTAGCCTCGCCGACGCCGCCCGTTACCGCGCGAACGTAATGCGATTCCACGAAGATTTTGACCGGATTGACGCCTTCTGGATAGTACGCGCCAACCGGAGACATGATGATCATGAACAGGTACTGCTTCGACGGCGATACGCCGAGCGCCGGCTCTGTCGCGATGACGAACGGGCGGATGTAGAGGGATGTCCCCTCTTCCTTCGGGATCCATTCTTGGTCGACGGCGACCAATTGCTTCAGTGCCTCGACAGCAAGCTCGCTGTCGATCGGCGGCACGCTGAGCCGATCGTTGGAGCGGTTCATGCGCGCGAAGTTCCGGTCCGGGCGGAACAAGAGGATGCGGCCGTCTTCCGCGCGATAAGCCTTGAGGCCTTCGAAGATCGTCTGGCCGTAGTGGAACACCTTCGCGGCCGGGTCCAGCATGATCGGCTGGTAAGGCACGATGCGCGGCTGGTGCCAGCCTTGTCCTTCCTCATAGTTCATGATGAACATATGATCGGTATAATGCACGCCGAAGCCGAGCTTGTCCGGATCCGGCTGTTGCTTCTTCGCGGTGCTGCGTTCGATGGCAATGCCAAGGGATTGTGCTAGACTCATGTCCGATATCTCTCCTCGTCCGTTCGTAATCGCTCTCTTATTTGAATAGTACCACTATTTTCGCTATATTAAAAATATCTAGTTGATTGATTCTTCATACCTTATCGGTATAGCAGAGGTGCAGGCCACATGGATATGCGTCAGTTGAAATATTTTCTCGCGATTGCGCAGGAAGGTCAGATCACGCGCGCGGCCAAGCTGCTCAACATGGAGCAGCCGCCGCTCAGCCGCCAGCTGAAGCAGATGGAAGAGGAGCTGGGCGTGAAGCTGTTCGACCGCAGCAACATGCGGCTCAAGCTGACCTCGGCCGGCGAGCTGCTGCGAGACAAGGCGGAGGCGCTGCTCCTGCAGTTCGACGAGACGATGCGGGAGATCAAGGAGATGGAAGAGAACGTCCGCGGCGTGCTGTCGATCGGAGCGGTCGTCTCCTGCATCTCGCTGCTGCCGAAGCCGATTCGGCACTTCAGGGAGAAGTATCCTCAAGTGACCTACAAAATATCCGAAGGCGACCATCATTATTTAGGCGAGCAATTGGAGAAGCGGGCGATCGAGCTTGTCGTCGCGCGCCTGCCGTTCGAAGCGCAGTCCGAGCGGCACTACGAGGTGCTGCCGCTGCCTTCCGATCCGTTCGTGACGGTCATCCCCGGTTCATGGACGACGTATGCCGGCGCTCGGTCGATCAGCATGAAGGAGCTGGCGAGCTTCCCGCTGTTAACGCTGAAGACGGATTACACGACGCGCATGCATGAACAGGTCGTGAACGAGTGCAGGCGGCACGGCTTCGAACCCGATATTATATGCGAGTGCTCCAGCGTGGCGATCATCATGTCGCTCGTCGCTGCGGGGATCGGGGCTACGGTGTTCCCGAAGTCCGTCATGTCCTCGTTCCCGTCGGATGTCGTCCGCACGCTGGAGATCAAGGATGCGGATTTTCAGTCGGACGTGGGCATTCTGTGGCTGAAGGATCGGTACTTATCGAAAAGCGCGCGGCATTTCATCGAGCAATATCAGCAATGAGCGAATGTGCATTGTAATATTCCTTGACTGGAATATTCGATTTGTGGTATATTCTAAATGCGAGCAACCTTGGTAAGCTTCACGAACAAGAAAGGGCTTGAGGTGAATAGAAATGGAGATTACCATCTTCAACGCGCTGTCTGAACCGAATCGCATGCGAATCGTGGACCTGCTGCTCGATGGTCCGCTGACGGTCGGCGAGATCGCCGATCGACTGGGACTGCGCCAGCCTCAAGCCTCGAAGCATCTTCGGATCTTGCTCGAGGCTGGACTGGTGGAAGTCCATGCGGATGCGAATCGCAGGCATTACAAGCTGCGCACGGAGCCGTTCCAAGCGCTGGATGCTTGGCTGGAAACGTACCGCGACGTATGGGAGGAGCGGTTCGATCAGCTGGAGCAGTACTTGAAGAAGCTTCGCGCAAGGGAAGAAGGCAGGACGGAATAATCAATCCTATTATTGGGGGCATGCATGAATGGCGAATCCGATGTTGGTCAAGGTTGAGGGCAATGTTCTGACGCTGCAGCGCGTATTCGACGCGCCGCGCGAGCTCGTATTTCAGGCGTTCACGCAGGCCGAGCATCTGAAGCACTGGTGGGGACCGCGCGGATGGGAGATTACGGTGTGCGAGGTCGATTTTCGCCCTGGCGGGAAGTGGCATTATTGCTTCAAGTGCATGGATAAGGACCAAGGGGACTTCTACGGCATGGAATCGTGGGGCTTGGCGGTCTATGGCGACATCGATGCGCCGGATGCGTATGCCTACACGGACTACTTCTCCGATGCCGAGGGCACGATGAACGAGGAACTGCCGCCATCGGAATCGAAGATGCTCTTCCATGAACAGGAGGGCGGTAAGACGAAGGTGGTCTGCCATTCCCGGTACACGTCGGAAGAGGCGCTGCAGCAGGTCATTGCCATGGGCATGGAGCACGGCATTAGGGAAACCTGGGATCGCCTCGGCGAGCACCTGGAGTCGATTCGATAGATTATCGAGAGAGGAGGGGCCATGGCACCTCCTCCTTGCTATATTGCATAACAAGAACGGGGCGTACAAGGTGAAGACACTGCTCGTTACCGGCTATCGGGCGCATGAATTGAATATCTATGATCAGAAGCACAAGGGGATCCCGTACATACGGAAGGCAATCGCCGAGAAAATCATTCCGCTGGCCGAAGAGGGGCTCGAGTGGGTGATCACGCCGGGCCAGTACGGCTTCGATCTGTGGGCATGCGAGACCGTCATCGCGCTGAAGGCGCAGTACCCGGACCTCAAGCTGTCGATCGTGACGGCCTTCCAGAATCCGGAGGAGAAGTGGAAGGAAGACAAGCAGACGTATTATCGGGAGATCCTTCAAGGCGTCGATTACTACGGGACGGTAAGCAAGCAGCCGTATGCCGGGCCTTGGCAATTCCAGGCGAGAGACGAGCTGCTGCTGAAGAAGAGCGACGGCATCCTGCTGTTCTATGACGAGGAGGTCGCCGAGGGCAGCCCCAAGTACATGAACGAGAAGGCGCTCAAGAAGCATCGCGAGGAAGGCTATGCGTACCGGGTGATTCGGCCGGAGGACGTCGAGCGAATTGCCGAAGAAGAACGCATGGACACGTATGAGTAGCCGCATTCTATAGCAAGCTAATCGATGTAGTCACACCATTCACGCATCTTCTTAAGGAGGCGACACGCGATGAGTCATCAGAAACGCCGACAGGAAGCCGCATGGAAGTCGCGCAAGCAGCAGCATCATCCGCACGGCAAGATCAAGTCGCTGCAAGAGCTGTCCCATGAGTACGATGCGGGTCGAACTACACAGTAAGGAAGCGGGCTGCCGGGTCAATCGGCAGCCTGTTGTGTTGTTGGGGCGGGGGTGGCGAGTCGGTGATGTGGGGGCGGACGAATGCGGAAAATCGCATTCGTTCACCGAAGCGGCGCTGCGTAGCGGAACGAATGCGAAAAACCGTACTCGTTCGCCGAAGATGGCGTTGCGGGGGCGAACGAATGCGAAAAACCGTACTCGTTCGTCGAAGATGGCGTTGCGGGACGGAACGAATGCGAAAAATCGCATTCGTTCGCCGAAGGCGGCGCTGCGGGGCGGAACGAATGCAAAAAATCGCACTCGTTCGCCGATCCGATAAAAAACATCGAGAATTGCGTGATTCTCCATGCTACGATGAGTGCTATGGAGGTGCACATCCATGCATTATGAAGAAAAAATCCAATCCATCCTTAACTATATTGAAACGCATGTGCAGGAAGACATGGCATGTGAGTCGCTTGCAGCGATGGCTGGCTTCTCCAAGCCGCATTTCATTCGCGTATTCGAAGCGTATACGGGGTTTCCCGTGATGTCGTATATCAGACGTCGCAGGCTGGACCTTGCTGCTGAACGTCTGCGTCATAGCAACGATAGAGTTGCCGATATCGCCTATGATTACGGCTTCGAATCCCATGACGTCTTCGGCAGAGCCTTCAAACGCTTATATGGAATCACACCGAACAGCTATCGGAGGAGGCGGTTTCTGCTGCCTGCGTTTCATGCTGTCAACCTCGCGCAGCGGCGAACAGGAGATGCAGCGACCATGACAACCAAGCCTGGAATGGCGATTGTGACGAAGCCAACCATGAAGTTAATCGGCATCGAATGCCGGATGGAAGATGGCGTGCCGTCTACCGATCTGTGGAAGCGCTACTTCGATGAGTGGCAGCAAACATTTGGGGCCATAGCAAATGTACGCGTAGATCCTGAGATGGAAATCGACTATGTGCTTTCCGTAGATCGGGACGAGAGCGGTTACACCTACTTCATCGGAATAGAAGTTACCAGCCTGGACGTTGTGCCGCCAGGGACGTCAGTGCGGCTCTTGCCAAGAACGAAATATGCAAAATTCACGGCAGTCGGGCCAGTTGGAGAGTCGATAGGATTGACGTATGACTACATCTTCAAGGAATGGTTCCCAAGCTCCAACTACCAGACGGCCGCCGGTCCGATTATGGAGCACTATGATATGCGCTGCGCAACCCACCTCGGTATTCCGCCTGAGAAGCACGAAATGGATATCTACATCCCGATCGAACCGGCCTTGTCAGAGACCAAAGAGGTAATCGAGCTTCAACCCTATCGGGCAGCTTACTATAAAGCGATCGGGAGGTCGGGGAGGAAATGGCATCAAGTCAAAAAGGAAGCATTCGATGTCATGATCGCATGGACATTATCGCAAGGCATGGACCAATCGGAGCTGAGGGTTCGCGCTCATAACAACGGCGGCGCAGCGGAGGATGAGTTCTACTACGAAGTTTATATCGACATTACTGGCCTAGATGTATCGTGTACGGGGGACTCGCCCGTCCGAGTGAGAAACATGGAGGGCGGCTTGTTCATCGTGACGCCTGCGCTTCATCGGATGCTGGAACCGACAGGAAAGGCGTTCTGCGAGTGGTTTAACAAGCAAAAGACCTACAACATGACAGGCAAATGGTTCGAGGAGTATATCATTCATGATAGAAAAGTCACGCTAGATACGCTGATTATGGTGCATTTCGGCGCAGAGAAATCGTAGATGCACGCCGGGTAACGTGAGTTGGAAGAACGAACGGCCGTCTCGAGCTGTAACAGTTCGAGACGGCCGCCGTAAATCGATGTGAATGCATCATCAAGGCTGAATGCCGACGACCAACTCGCTTACTTCGTAAGCGGAGGCAGGCGGAGGCGCGAGAACATGCCGTTCGCCGAGCCGAGGTAGAGGCTGCCGTCAGGGGCTTGCACGGCGAGATGGCTGCGCATGTATTCGCCGTGCGTCTCGGGATAGCCGATGGTTGTGTCCTGCAGGCGATAGAGCGCGCGGCCGTCCTGCGGATCAAGCGCGATAACATCGGGCCCTGCCATGACGAGCAGCGGACCGCCCTGCGGCGCGAGCAGCATGCTTGGCGCTTGCGCATCTGCAGAGGTGATGCCAGTGCCGATTGTCTGCCATTGGATACGGCCCGTCTGTCGATCGATCGCGGTCGGCAGCCCGTTGTAGGTCGCATACAGCGTGCCGTCACGCGAGAATATACCGCCGAAGGCGCGGCCGGGCAGCGTCCACAACGTCTTGCCTTCGATGGCATCGAATAGAACGGTCTCGAATTCGGATGCCATCCAGTACCGTGAGTCATCAAGAGGCCGATGAATGAGCCAGTGGCGGTTGTCGATCGCTTCGACGTACTCGCCCGGGATGATGCGATGTCTAGCGCGAACAGCTCCGCTCTTCATATCGACTAACGCGCGATCCGCGCCAAGCGTTAACCATCGGACGGTCATGTCGCCGTTGAACGGATCGGTACGCGGGGCGAAGAACGGCGATTCATGGACGTCGTTCGGGTCGGTAACGCCGAGCCCGCGAATCGACCATGCCTCCTCGCCGGTCCGCGGATGCAGCGCTTGCAGGGTGTCCCCACGCAGCAGGTAGACATAAGGATCGCTGCTCGATTGGTTCAACAATGCGTAAGACTCCTTGAATGACCTTTCCCACAGCAGCGTGCCGGCGTCCGCGCTTCTGACCTGCAAGAGTCCATCGGCCTCATCCTGAAAAGGCTGGCTGAAGGTTATGACAGCCCCGCTCGCGCTCTTGAGACCTACGAATTCACGCTGTTCGGGGATTACAACTTCCCAAATCTTCTCGCCGTCATGCATGCGAATATGCTGCAAGCGATTGACGTGCTCGGACGTGTCCTTGTCGATGCGAGTAAAGACGGTAACGTGTCTGCCGTCCTTGGTCGGGGCTGCATCGATTCCTGCATAGCCGGTGTCGATCTGCCACCGAATGTTGCCTGTCCGGGCATCGACGCCCGCCAAGTTCGAGTAGTAATGCATGCCGCTGAAGCCGCCGTCATCGCCCAGCAATAGCAGCGTATCGTCCGAAGCATGCAGCAGATATGCGTAGGCCAGCGAGCCGTTCATGCGCCAGATCGTCTCCGCAGCGGCCGAATGCAGGAGTGGCAGCGTGCGATACTCATAGACGCGATGCGGATGGCGGTAGCCGTTCCGAGCGATCTGCGCTTCATCCGTAAGAGGCAGCGTCCAGCGAACCTCGCGTATGAGCCCTTGTTCATCGAATGTGACAATCACATGCGCATCCGCCTGTTCATACCGCCAGCTCGTTCCAACACGCAGCGGCTCGTCCGTCATGCTGAGCGGATGCGAGACTTCGCGAACCGCGGGCTCGCCGAGCAGCTCCAGGACGCGATTCTGCGTCGTGCCCGGCGATAGCAGCGCTTCGGCTGCCGGGCGAAGAAGGTCGACGCCGGCGTCGCTGCTGCCTATTCCGCGCGCCATTGCCGTAACCGATGCAACCTGCTTCGTCTCGACCCAGAGCAGCAGGGGAAGCGGAGGCTCCGTATCCGAGCTTGCCGCATCGGACGGGACGATGACCGCATACCAATCGTGCCAGCGGTACGCGCTAAGCACCGCTTCATCGTCAAGTGCTTGCCAGTGCACAGTACTGCCCGGGTACGGCGACAGCGTCGCATCGGGGAACAGCTGCACCAAGGCAGGCACTGCCTCTGTCACGGATTGAACGGCCGTTGTGCCGTACCAGCATGGCACCCAAGAAGCTCCGTAAGGGCTGTCTACCGCACACCATTCGCCTTGCGTCTCGCGGACCGGATACTGTGTGCCGCTTCCGTCGTAATATTGCGTTCGCAGCGACTGCGGGAGCTCGCCTCCACCGTCTGCCGGCATCACATAGAGCGGGGTCGGCATATGGAACGAGAGCGGATGCTGCAAGACAGGGCTGTCCGCGGTGTCGCCAGCAATAGGCTGGGTTTCGGCGGGCGGCCGGACATCAGAGGCCGTATCCGCTGTGCCCTCATTCGGTGAATCGCAGCCTGCCATGAGAAAGAGAAAGATGAGCAGCAGCCAGCTTAAACCATATAAGCGCCGCGCATTAGTAGTCTCGATCGAATCGATTGCCATGGTCATACTCAGCCTCCCCAATGCCGTCATATTCATTATTAGACGGACCTCATGGCAAGAAAGTTGTCATGAACTGAATAACGCACGTGAATTATGTTAAAAATAGAAAAAAAAGGGAGGCGATTAGAGATGGATGTTCAGATGGGTGCAGATATTGTGCTGGAGAGAATCAGGCAGTTGCAGTCGACTGGCGGAACGATCAGCAAAAAGCGCATCAAGGAGAGCGATCCGGAGCTCATGAAGAGCGCGCTGTATTACTTCCCGAGCTGGGAGCACGCCGTCAAGAACGCGGAGCAGCTCTAGCCGACAGCCATGACCATGACCATTCATTCCTAAGCGCTGGTTGCGGGATGAATGGTCTTTTTTCGCGTGCGTGCAATGGATTAAGACTTCAACGGATTCGAATCGAATGTCATTCGATACGCAGTCGGGGAGAAGCCGGTCGACGTCTTGAAGATTCTGGACAAGTAGGAGATGTCGGGTATCCCGACTCGCTCGCCGATCTCGGCTAACAGGAGATTCGTGGTCACCAGCAGCAGTTTGGCCTCTTCCAGTCTTTTCTTATTGATGTATTGAATCGGCGATGTCCCGAACTGACGTTTGAATACGCGGATAAAATAGTTGGGATGCAAGTGAGCTTGTTCGGCCAATTCTTCGATCGTCAGGTTGCGGCGGTAATGGCGCTGAATATAGGCGATCACATGCTGGAGCGGTTCGGATGCCGCGGATGGCTTGAGACCATCCTGAACGGTAACGGCGCGTTCCATATAATAGGCAATTAACCGAAGCATGGCGGATTGAACAAGCAGCGGTCCGCTAACGGAATCGGTCGAATCGCTTTCGAGCAGCTCGCGGAAGAGCCGCATCGCCTCGGCATCATGCTTCGTGTCGATCGAGTAGGGCACTTGCAGCAGATCGAACAGATTGCGTTCTCCGATTCGGGCAGTAAAGTGGCACCAGTACTTCGTGTATCTCGGACCGGACGTGTAGGAGTAGGATTGCTTGACGCCATGCGGCATCAGAAACCATTCCCCCGGCTGCGGGCGATATTCCGCGTCGCCGATTTTCAGCCAGCCTTCGCCCTCGCAGATCAGATAGAACTTGTTATAGTCCGGCGTATAGTCCAGTTCCCGCCAATCGGTCCACACTTGATTGTAGCCTACCGCGGTGACGCGTACTTCAAGATTTTCCAGATAGGGCCGGGTTAATTGCCGTTCGTTGCTCATAGACGCACGCTCCCTTGAGGCAGAAGATAGTTTTATCCAATAGGAAGTTAAGATCGGCTATTCATTCGGATACGCGAAGATTGCTAGGATGGATTCGTATCCTTAATCGAACAGAGGAGGCCTTGCCGCATGAGTTGGAACACTATCGCTTCCGGTCCGTATGAACCTACCTTCGAATCGCTCCGCCAATTCGAGTGTCCGGCGTGGTTCCGGGATGCCAAGCTTGGCATCTGGTCGCACTGGGGCGCCCAATCGGTCCCGATGTACGGAGACTGGTATGCACGCAACATGTACTACGAAGGATCCGATCAATACCGCTATCATATCCGTCACTACGGACATCCGTCGAAGTTCGGTTACAAGGATCTCGTGCAATTATGGAAGGCGGAAGCTTTCGATCCGGATGCGCTGATGGACCTGTACGCGGCAGCAGGCGCCAAGTACTTCGTGGCCCAAGCGATGCACCATGATAACTTCTTCAACTACGATTCTAGCATCCATCGATGGAATTCGGTCAATATGGGGCCGAAAAAAGACATCGTCGCAATGTGGAAAGAGGCTGCCTCGCGGCGCGGTCTGCCCTTCGGCCTTACCGAGCATCTCGGCGCGACGTTCAGCTGGTTCCAATGGAACAAAGGAAGAGACCGGGAGGGGCCGTACGCAGGCATTGCTTATGACGGCAGCGATCCGGCGTATGAGGATCTGTATCTGGCGAACGGAGAACATTACGATCCCGGCAAGAAGCAATTCGATCTGGATCCCTGGTATACTTCCGACACGAGGTGGCATCGGCATTGGTTAGCCGTCATGAAGGAAGTGATCGATAAGTATCAGCCGGATCTGCTCTATTCGGACGGCGGGCTGCCGTTCGCGAGTTCGTGGGAGAAGCGGGATGTCTCCTTGGATGACCCTGCATTCGAGGCGGGACTGCTTGCCGTCGCTCATCTCTATAATACAAGCGCGGCCCAGCACGGCGGCGTAAGCCGCGCAGTCTATAACCAGAAGGACCGTCGCAAGGACATCTATTCCATCGGCATATTGGATATCGAGCGCAGCCAGGAGCCGGATATCAAGCCCGAGCCTTGGCAGACCGACACATGCGTCGGGGACTGGTTCTACAATGTGAAGACCGAGTACAAGAAGCCGGGGCACGTGATCGAGATGCTGATCGATATTGTCGCGAAGAACGGCAATCTGCTGTTGAACATTCCGCAGCAGCCGAACGGGACGATCGACGACGAGTGCAAGCATATTCTCCGAGAGATGGCGGCATGGATTCGGATCTGCGGGGAAGGCATATACGGTACGCGTCCGTTCCGCGTATCGGGCGAAGGCGATTCTCGCGTGGTCATTGACCACTTCACCGAGAACAAGGTGGATTGGACATCGTCGGACTATCGGTTCACCCAGAAGGACAATACGCTCTATGCGTTTCAGATGCGGTGGCCGGAAGATAACCTGGCCGTCATTCGGACGCTGACGCAGGCGGATAAAGTGAAGTCCGTGCGGCTGCTGGGCGTGGGCGAGGTCGCATTCGAACAGCCCTACGGCGCATTGGTCGTCTCGCTGCCGGCAAGCCGGCCGACGGCGTATGCCAACTGCTTAGCCATCGAGCTCGAGCAATGAGAGGATGAAGGATGTTGAAGCTAAGTTATCGAAGTCCTGCCGAGGCTTGGACGCAAGCGCTGCCGGTCGGCAACGGCCGGATGGGAGCCATGGTGTTCGGCGGCATTCAGACCGAGCGCTTGCAATTGAACGAGGATACGCTCTGGTCGGGCAGCCCGAAGGAATGGAACAACCCTGCGGCGCATGCGGAGCTCGATCCGATCAGGCTGCTGCTGGATGAGGAGAAGTATGCGGAAGCGGATGAACGCTGCAAGCGGATCATGGGGCCGTATACGCAATCGTATCTGCCGCTCGGCGATCTGTATCTGCAATTCGAGCACGGCAATGTGGCCCGGGATTACACCCGGACGCTATCGCTTGATGATGGCGCAGCCCGCGTCCGGTACGCGATAGGCGACGTGCAATATACGAGGGAAACCTATGTCTCCCATCCCGATCAAGCGATCGTAATCCGGCTGTCGGCCAACAGGCCTCGCCGATTGAACTTCAATGTCCGCTTGCAGAGCGACCTTCGCTATGCGACATCCCATGAGCCTTCGGGCTATGTCATGCAAGGCTATGCGCCGGAGCATGTAGACCCCTCTTATTACGAGACGGATCATCCGATCCGGTACGGCGACCCGGATGGTACGGAGGCGATGCGCTTCGAGTGCCGGATAGCAGCCGAGCTGGAAGAGGGTACGATCGACACGGTCGCGGAAGGCTTGCATATTCGGGGGGCAACGAGCGTTACGCTGCTGGTGAGCGCGGCGACGAGTTACAACGGAACCGATCCTTCCTTGCGGACGATGCGCGATCTGGAGGCTGCCCGCCGCTTATCCTATGCCGAGCTGTCGAACAGGCATATGCAGGACCATCGATCGCTGTTCGGCAGAGTCCGGCTGCATCTCGGCGAATCGCCGGCTCCTGACGATATGGACACGGATCGGCGTATCGAGGAATACGGAGCGGCCGATCCCGGACTCGTCGAGCTTCTGTTCCAATATGGCCGATATCTCATGATCGCAAGCTCGCGACCCGGTACGCAGCCTGCCAATCTGCAAGGGATCTGGAATCAAGAAACAAGACCGCCGTGGAGCAGCAATTATACGCTGAATATCAATGCGGAGATGAACTATTGGCCGGCGGAGACATGCAATCTGGCGGAATGCCACGAACCGCTGCTGGAGTTGACCGGAAGGCTGGCGGTTAACGGCGCCAGGACCGCAAGCGTCAATTATCATGCCCGCGGCTGGACCGCCCATCATAATACCGACATTTGGGGACAGACGGCTCCGGCAGGCGATTATGGCAAGCATGGCGATCCCGTATGGGCGATCTGGCCGATGGGGGGCGCATGGCTGTGCCAGCATCTATGGGAGCATTACGCATTCGGACGCGACGTTGCCTATCTAAGAGACCGGGCGTATCCGGTTATGAAGGAGGCCGCCCTCTTCTGCCTGGATTGGTTGATCGAAGACGGGAACGGCAAGCTGGTCACGTCGCCCTCGACTTCGCCGGAGCATAAGTTCAGGACCCGGGAAGGACTATCGGGTGTCAGCGTAGCCTCTACCATGGATTTGTCGATCATGTGGGATTTGTTCACGAACTGCGCGGAAGCCGCATCCGTTCTGGGCGAGGATGCCGATTATGCCAAGCTGCTGTTAGAAACGCGGGAACGGCTGCTGCCGCTTCAGATCGGAAGGCATGGACAACTGCAGGAATGGTATCGCGACTTCGAAGACCAGGATCCGCATCACCGTCATGTCTCGCATCTGTTCGGCGTCTATCCGGGACGGCAGATTACGGCTGAAGAGACGCCGGAATGGATGGCGGCTAGAATTTCGCTTGAACGCCGCGGCAATGGCGGGACAGGCTGGAGCCTGGGATGGAAGCTCGGGTTATGGGCCCGTTTCGGCGAAGGAAACCGTGCGCTGGAGCTTCTGGGGAATCTGTTGCAATTGGTAAGCGACGATAGGGAGAATTATCATGCCGGCGGCGTCTACGCGAACTTGTTCGACGCGCATCCTCCTTTTCAGATCGACGGCAATTTTGCCGCGACGTCCGGAATCGCGGAGATGCTGCTTCAGTCTCATCAAGGCTATCTCGCCTTGCTGCCGGCACTGCCGGACGCGTGGCCTTCCGGTTCCGTAACCGGACTTCGGGCAAGAGGCGGCTTCGAGGTCGACATCGCATGGCATGCCGGACGCGTCATCAGTGCAAGTATTCTGTCCCTTACAGGCGAGCCGTGCATCGTGAAGGTTCCGTATCGTCCCACGATTAAGCTGGACGCCGGAGAGAGTGAGGCAGCAACCGAGGTACTCGGCAATGGCCGGTATCGATTCGACACGGCTGCGGGCGCTGCATATAGGTTGACATTCTAAGCGATAGGGGCTGGCCGCCATGGCCAGCCCCTATCGCTGCTCACCGTGTCCGAGGACTGGCCGTCGACTCCCCGATCACGATGCTGGTCGCGATCCGAATATGGTCGGAAGGCCGAGCAGGGCGATCCATCCGCCAGAGCAATTGCTCGCAAGCGCGCAGGCCGATATGTTCGGCATTTACGTTGACCGTGGTGAGCGCTTGCGGACCGGCAGGCGTCTCGCCTCTCACATCCATCCGGTCGAAGCCGGTCACGGATAGATCCTCCGGAACGCGGAGACCGAACGCCTCCAATGCGCGAACGGTGCGGCGCGCGACCAGATCGTTCGCGCATACGAATGCCGTGGGAAGGCGAGGCATCGCGCGCAGCGCTGCCGAGATGTCGGCCGTGTCAAAATAATGCTTCGCGGCCGGGGCGATGGCGCAGGCAGTCAAGTCAAGCGGAAGCGAGGCTTCCAGCAGCGCTCTTCGGAAACCATTCCACCGCTCCGTGAAAGACAGGCAATCCGCGATATCCCCGATGAAGCCGATGCGCTCATGGCCGAGACCGATCAGATGCTCGGTCAGCTCGTGAACGCTTCGCTCGCTCTCCATGAGCACGGTATCGCAGGGATGGTCTGCATGACGCATATCGGGATAGCTGTCGATGAGCACCGTCGGAAGCTTGGCCGCGGTAACCGCCTGCACGAACGGTCGATGCGTAAGCCCAGCCAGCAGCACGCCGTCGACGGCGCCGTCGGTCACCGACCTTGGCAGGCGCAGCGCGGCGGCATCCTCACGGGTAACGAAATGCAGCAGCAGATTGCAGCCGCTCTGGCGGGCCGCTTCCTCGGCGCCGCGCATGACGTCGATCCAATAGCCTTCGTTGGACGCGGTAATCGTGGAGCGGACGAGCAAGGCGATCGAGCGCATGGGAGCACCGCTGCCTTGCGCGTGCTCTGCGCTGCCGGCCGTCTCGCCGAGCATTTTCTTATAGCCGAGCCCGATTGCAGTGTCCCGGACCTTCTGTAGGGTAGCCTCCGGGATGCTCGGATGGCCGTTCAGCGCCTTCGACACGGTCGTACGAGACAAGCCGAGCCGATTGGCGATGTCGGTCGTGGTCGGTTTTCTTCGCATGGCGAGCGCTCCCTTCCGTTGCGTCCGTTAACAATGTTCATAATGTTCACTTTGTTAAGAGTATCGTACTATGAGTCTAGAAATCAATAACTTATCGCAAAAAATCTGATAGAACTGAACAATTTGAACAATAATAACGAATGAACTCGTTTACGTTGTAGATATGCTCATGTATAATGGGGCTGTTCCGATGAGTATCAACCAATGAGATAGCAAGCATAGGAGGCAGCTATGAGCGAACCCAAAGTAATCTTAAATCAATGGCAATTCAAGGCAGTGGATGAAGAGAAGTGGCTCCCCGCGCATGTTCCAGGCTGCGTACATACCGACCTGCTCAAGAACGGCGCGATCGAGGACCCGTTCTACGGCACGAACGAGCGGAAGCTGCAATGGATCGATAAGAAGGATTGGGAATACGTTACCGAATTCGACGCGCCGGCAGCGCTATTGAACGAGCAGCGCATCGAGCTCGTATTCGACGGCTTGGACACCTACGCAGACGTTACGCTGAACGGCGAACTTATTTTATCCGCGTACAATATGTTCCGGACGTGGGCCGTTGATGTGAAGCACTTGGTCCAGGCAACGGGCAACAAGCTGCATATCCGCTTCCGTTCGCCGATCCAGGAGGATCTGCCGAAGCTCGAGAAGCTGGGCTACGCGCTGCCTGCAACGAATGACCAGTCCGAGAACGGCGAGCTTGGCGACAAGAAGCTCAGCATCTTCTCGCGTAAGGCGCCTTATCATTACGGATGGGACTGGGGTCCGCGCTTCGTAACGAGCGGCATCTGGCGCGAGGCGCGCTTGGTCGGCTGGTCGGACGTTCGCATCACGGATCTGTTCATCCATCAGAAGGACGTGACCGCAGCCGCGGCGAAGCTGACTGCAGTCGTCGAGATCGAAGCCGAGCAGGCATGGTCCGGCACGCTGCGCGTATCGACGGAGGGCGGAGCATGGGAGCAGACGGTCAGCTTGTCGGCCGGACTCAATACGGTGGCGCTCGACACGCCGATCGACAACCCGAAGCTGTGGTGGAGCCGCGGCCTGGGCGAGCAGCATCTGTATACGTTCGTTGCGGAGCTGCTGCAGGACGGCAAGCAAGCGGCAACCGCCTCGAAGCGCACGGGCCTTCGCAAGATTCGTCTCGTGCGGGACAAGGATGCGGCAGGCGCCACCTTCTACTTCGAGCTGAACGGCGTGGCCGTCTTCGCGAAGGGCGCCAACCATATCCCGAACGACAGCTTCACGACCGAAGTGACGCGCGAGCGCTACGAGCATGAGATTGCATCGGCTGCAGCCGCGAACATGAACATGCTTCGCATCTGGGGCGGGGGCATCTACGAGGATAACCTGTTCTACGAGCTCTGCGACGAGTACGGCATCTTGGTATGGCAGGACTTCATGTTCGCATGCAGCATGTACCCCGGCGACGAGGCATTCCTCGCGAACGTGCGCGCCGAGGCCGAGCAGAATGTCAGACGGCTGCGCAACCACCCTTCGATCGCGCTCTGGTGCGGCAATAACGAGATTGACGGCGCTTGGGCGCACTATGACGAGAACGGCGGCTGGGGCTGGAAAAAAGATTACACGCACGAGCAGCGCGAGCGCATCTGGGCGGACTACGAGGCGATCTTCCATCAGCTGCTGCCGGAGGTTGTCGGCAAGCTTGATCCGGAGGCGGACTACTGGCCGTCATCGCCGATAACGGAAATCACGAACGATATTACTCAACACTCGCATGCGCTATCGACATCCGGCGACATCCACTACTGGGGCGTATGGCATGCAGTCGAGCCGTTCGAGAATTACAACGTGAAGCTCGGACGCTTCATGAGCGAGTACGGCTTCCAGTCGTTCCCGGAGGAGCGGACGGTTCGCACGTACGCCGCCGACGAGGATATGGAGCTGCTGTCCGAGGTCATGCTGAGCCATCAGCGCAACCCGTCCGGCAACAAGCTGATCAAGCAATACCTGGACATGTATATGCCCGAGCCGAAAGACTTCCCTTCGTTCCTGTACATGAGCCAAGTGCTGCAGGCCGAGGCGATGAAGACGGCCATCGAGGCGCATCGCCGGAGAAAACCGTACTGCATGGGCACGCTGTACTGGCAGATGAATGACTGCTGGCCGGTCGCGTCATGGTCCAGCATGGACTATTACGGCAGGTGGAAGGCGATTCAATACTACGCCAAGTCGAGCATGCGCGACATCATGCTGTCGTTCGACGGCACGAAGGACAATCAAGTCGATCTCTACGTCGTGTCGGACGTGTTGTCCGCGATCGACGGCACGCTGACGCTACGCTTGTACGACTTCCGCGGCAAGCTGCTGCGCGAGCTGAGCCAGCCTGCGCAGGCCGATGCGAATAGCTCC
Source organism: Bacillota bacterium (assembly GCA_023386495.1). Taxonomy (GTDB): domain Bacteria; phylum Bacillota; class Bacilli; order Paenibacillales; family Paenibacillaceae; genus Paenibacillus_I. Next base: position 48,858 of record JAEWJS010000175.1, read on the forward strand.
GCCATCGTCTGGAGCGGGGCAGTCGACGAACTGTTGCAGAGCGCCGAAGCGGGTTCGACCGTGCTGGTAGCCGAGCTGACGCAGCAGGGTGAGGTGCTCGATGCGAAGGCGCACTACTTCGCGGCTGCCAAGGATATCCGCCTGGAGAAGGCGACGGTTACCGTGAAGGAAGTCGCCGGCTCGAACGGCACGAAGTTCACGCTGGAATCCGACGTGCTGGCGAAGCAGGTATGGCTGTCTTCGGAAGCGGAAGGCATCTTCACCGACAACTTCTTCGATCTGATCCCGGGCATTCCGGTGACCGTCGAATTCCTCGGCCGCGGCGCAGCGGGCAAGGCATTCGCGCCGGCGTCTCCAGGCAAGGTCGAGGCGCGCTCGACGTCCGATTTCATTAAATGAACGTAATAGTAACGTAAAGCGAGCTATAGCAACCTGCTGTCCGAAGACCCCTTGCCAACAAGGGGTCTTCGCCGTATAGTAACTACATTGTACCTATTAACCAACCGAGGTGATTGAACGTGCCACAACCCTATGATCTGCCGCTGCACGAGCTGGAAAAGTATAAACCCGCGTTAACGCGCCAAGACGATTTCGATGCCTTCTGGGATCGGACGCTGCAGGAGCTGGCGGAGGTTCCGCTTGCATACGAACTCGAGCCCTATGATTATCCCGTTAGAGGGGTTAATGTCTATAAGCTGTCTTACAAGGGATTCCGCGGGTCGCATATCGAAGGCTGGCTGGCGCTCCCGGCCGGCGAAGGGCCTCATCCAGGATTGGCTCTCTACCATGGCTATAACTGGGCGTTCGAAGGCAACCTGAACGACACTGTCAATTGGGCGCTCCATGGCTATGCGGCCTTCGCGATGCATTGCCGCGGACAGCAGGGCGGCAGCGTCGACAATATGGTCTACTCGAACGGCGGACCTTCCGGTTGGATGACGAAGGGCATTCTGTCCGAGGACGAATACTATTATCGCGCCGTCTACATGGACGCGGTTCGTGCGGTTGAGGTTCTCGCATCGCTCGAACAGGTCGACGCTTCGCGCATCGGCGTCAGCGGCGGCAGCCAAGGCGGCGCGCTGACGCTGGCGGTCGCCGCTTTGTCTAAGCTACCGGTTGTCGCGGCGGCGGATTTTCCATACTTGTCCCATTTCGACCGTGCGGTACATATGACGCCGGATGGGCCGTACGGGGAGATCAACGACTATTTCCGCCGCAACGGCGACCCCGAGATCGAGAAGCGGGCGATGCGCACGCTCACCTACTTCGACGTCATGAACCTGGCACCGCGCATTGCATGCAGGACGTGGGTCGCGATCGGCTTGGTCGATACGATTACGCCGCCTTCGACGGTATTCGCCGCCTATAATCATCTCGACTGCGAGAAGGAGATATCCGTCTACCGCTACTTCGGCCACGAGGGCATCCCTCGCGCGCATGAGAAGCGTCTGGGGCTTCTGCTGGATACGCTGGTCACACCGTAAGGAGGGCTTCCCATGCAACCCGCAGCAGCTTCAACGAATCGCTCGGCAGCTTCACCCATGCAGTCAGCTACTGTCTATTCGATCCTATTCGCCATCAGCGTCGTCCATATGCTTAACGATTCGATGCAGACCGTCGTTACGGCGCTGTTCCCGGTGTTCCGGGATTCGGTCGGCCTGACCTATGCGCAGATCGGCTGGATCAGCTTCGCGCTCAACATGACCTCGTCCATCATGCAGCCGGTCGTCGGGCTCTATTCGGACCGAAGACCGACGCCGGGCATGCTGCCGATCGGCATGGGCCTCAGCCTGGTCGGTATGGCCGGTCTGGCTGTCGCGCCGAACTTCTGGACGCTCGTGCTCGCCGTTACGTTCATCGGGCTTGGCTCGGCGATTTTCCATCCGGAAGGCTCCCGCGTCGTCTATTATGCGGCCGGCGGCCGTCGGGGCTTCGCGCAGTCGATCTATCAAGTAGGCGGCAACTTCGGTTCGTCGCTCGCGCCGCTCATGACGATCTTCATCTTCCTGCCGCTCGGCCAATTCGGCGCGATGTGGGGGACGCTGCTCGCCGGTGCGGCCATCGCGATCCTCATGTACGTGGTCCCTTGGTATCGCACGCAGTTGCAAGCGTTCGGCGCGCCGGTGAAGAAGAAGCGCGCGGCATCGGCTTCGCCCGACCTGCGGCCAGAGGCTTCGAATAAGGTGGCACTCGCGCTCGGCCTCTTGATCGTGATCGTGTTCGCTCGCTCGTGGTACGGGGCAGGCATCGGCACTTATTTTCAATTCTATATGGAGAGCAAGTTCGGGGTGTCGATCGAGACGGCACAGATTTCGATGTTCCTCTACATGGCCGCCGGCGTGGCCGGCACGTTCTTCGGGGGGCTATGGGGCGACCGCTTCGGGCGGAAGAACATGATCATCTTCTCGATCGTCGGCGCAGCGCCGTTCGCGTTGCTGCTGCCCTACCTCCCATACGGGTGGATCTATCCGGCCGTGACGGTCATCGGCTTCATCATGATGTCGGGCTTCTCCGTGAGCGTCGTCTACGCGCAGGAGATGATGCCTGCCAACGTCGGCATGGCTTCGGGCCTCATCGTCGGTCTGGCATTCGGCATGGGGGCGCTCGGCGGCGTCGTATTGGGCGAAGCAATCGAATGGTACGGCAGCAATCCGATTCCGGTCATCGATATGGTCAGCTATTTGCCGATCGTCGGCTTGCTGGCATTCTTCCTGCCGAAGGATCGGCGGTAAGGCCATGGATATGAAAACGGTCGTCCAGGAGTTAGGCTACTCCTGAACGTCCGTTTTTTTTTTTTTTCGTGACGTTAACGATAAATGGCATGAAACGTTCTCGCGGCGCGATGGTTAAGCAAGGAGCTGCTCCCAGGACTCGTATGCGGCTTGAAGCTCGGCCTTCCGTTCGTCGAGCACGGCTTGCTTCTGCTGCACGAGGACGTAGTCGTTATAGACCTCCGGGCTGGCGAGCTCCGCTTCGACGTCGGAGACTTCTTGCTCGAGCCGCGCGATGTCGCTCTCGAGTTGTTCGAGTCTGCGCTGTCGCTGCCGTTCGTCGCGCTTCGCTTGCTTCTCCGCTTCATAGGAGGTTGCTGTTGCCTCTGCCGCTTGTCCGCCGGAGGCAGCGTGCGCAGTCAACTTCGCCTTGGCCGCGCTCTCCCGTTCGATCCGCAGTTCCTCGATTTCCTGCTTTTTCTCCAGCATGTCGTCATAATTTCCCAGGAAATGCTGTGCGCCGTCAGGCGTTAATTCGACAATGCGCTCCGCCATCTTATTCAAGAAATAACGGTCATGCGAGATGAAGAAGAGCGTGCCCTCGAACTCGAGCAGCGCCGATTCGAGCACTTCCTTGCTGAACAGGTCGAGATGGTTGGTAGGCTCGTCCAAGATCAGCACATTGGCGCGGTACAGCATCAGCTTCGCGAGCGCTACGCGCGCCTTCTCGCCGCCGCTCAGGGCCGCAACCTTCTTCGAGACGTCATCGCCGCTGAACAGGAAGTTTCCGAGCACGGTGCGAATGCGGGCTTCTTCGAGATGCGGGTATGCGTTCCACACTTCTTCGAGCACCGTGTTGGACGGATTCAGCTCGGTCTGTTCTTGATCATAGTAGCCGAGCTTCACGTTCGAGCCGAAGCGGATCGTGCCGGTACGCGGCTTAAGCTGGCCGATCAGCGACTTGAGCAGCGTCGACTTGCCGATCCCGTTCGGTCCGACGAGCGCGACGGTCTCGCCGCGCTGCAGCTGTAACGAGACGTCCCGGAACAGCGGCGCGGCATCCTCGGCGAAGGCCACGGAGACGTTCTGCGCATCGAGGACGTCCTTGCCCGTAGGGCGTTCGATCTCGAACGCAAAGTGGGCGCGCTTCAGCTCGCCTGCCGGCTTGCCCAGCCGGTCCATCTTCTCGAGCGCCTTGCGCCGGCTCTGCGCGCGCTTGGTGGTCGATGCGCGCACCAGGTTGCGCTGGATGAAGTCCTCCATCCGCGCAATCTCGTCCTGCTGCTTCTCGTACTGCTTCATCGCCGCTTCGAATTCCGCGGCCTTGACCTCGATATAGCGGCTGTAATTGCCGGTGTAGCGCTTGGCGGCATGACGCTCGATCTCCACGATCGACGTCGCCATCGCATCGAGGAAGTAGCGGTCATGGGAGACGACGAGAATGGCGCCGGGATAGCCGCGCAGATAATCCTCGAGCCAGGACAGCGTCTCGATATCGAGGTGGTTGGTCGGTTCGTCGAGCATGAGCAGGTCCGGCGCTTGCAGCAGAATGCGGGCCAGCGCGAGCCGCGTCTTCTGCCCGCCGCTGAGCGTGGCGATCGGCGTGTCCGGCGCGAAGGTGCCGAAGCCCATGCCGTGCAGCACGCTGCGAATCTTCGTGTCGATCTCGAAGCCGCCCATCGCGCGGAACCATTCCGACTTCGCGGCATAGCGAGACGTGACCTCGTCATAGCGCTTCTCGTCGGACTGCACCGCGGGATCGGCGATCTGGAGCTCCAGTTCCCGGAGCTCGCGCTCCGTGTCGAGCAGCGCGGCGAATACGGCACGCATCTCTTCAATAATCGTGCCGTCCGACTGCAGGCCGCTGTTCTGCGCCAAGTAGCCGTAGCGCGCTTCCTTCAATCTATGAATGGAGCCGCCGTCCGGCGTCAGCTCACCCGCGATCATCTGCAAGAGCGTCGACTTGCCCGCCCCGTTCACGCCGACGAGACCGATGCGGTCGCGCTCTTGTACTTGAAAGGTTACGTTCGATAGTATGGTCGTCACGCCGTAGCTCTTGGACAATCCCGATACTTGCAATAGCATAATGACCTCCGAGTGATCCGGCATAGCCGTACTTGCAATGATGAACATGCAAGAATAGTGTACATGATTCGATGTCAAATCGCGAGTATCAGACGTTGGCGAAATACCGCTACTGGTGGTAAACTGTGGTGGAAGGAAGAGTATGAACGAGAAGGGCGGCCGCGCAGCTTGGAAGAACGCGAGATTGCGATGCAGAAGAGCACGCTTCGCAGGTCGATGACCGTGCAGCGGGATAGTCTAGCGCCGGATACGCGCAGGCAGGCATCGGCTGCGGCCTGCGCGCATGCCGCCGAATGGCTGACCGCCATCGGGGCGGACAGCTTCCTCGCGTACGCAGCCTTTCGTTCCGAGCTCGATACGGCGGCGCTGCTGGAATGGGGATGGGCGCAGGGCATCGCGGTATTGCTGCCGAAGTGCGACCCGTCGGACCGCTCCATGGCGATCTACCGCGTTCGTAGCATGGCTGAGCTTGCGAGCGGCGCCTATGGTCTGCCTGAGCCGGATACCGAGCGTGCGGAATCGTGGCTCAGTGTCGATAGGATCGGCGCAGTTTTGGTACCAGGGATCGCATTTGATGCAGGCGGCGGGAGACTGGGGTACGGGGGCGGTTATTATGATCGTTTTCGCGCAGCGGCCGCTGGGAGTACCGCTCCATGGATGGGGCTATGCTTCGGCAGCCAAGTATTCCGAGGGCGGATCCCTGCCCAAGAACATGATGTTCGATTAGATGGTTTCATTACGGAATCCGGCATCCATTACGCAACGTAGAGTTAGAGGAGGGAAATGATGAACACGGGTCTCACGCATTTCAACGAACAAGGAAGGGCCCGCATGGTCGACGTCTCGGACAAGGACATTACGAAGCGTACGGCAACGGCCGTGACGACCGTTACGATGGCGGAAGGAACGCTGGCAGCAATCAAGGAAGGCTCGATCGGCAAGGGTGACGTGCTGGCGGTGGCGCAAGTCGCTGGCATTATGGCTGCCAAGAACACGTCGAACTGGATTCCGATGTGCCATCCGCTGCCGCTTACCGGGATCGATATCGCGTTCCGGGACAATGGCGCGAACGAATTGACGATCGAAGCGACGGTGCGGACGACGGGCAAAACAGGTGTCGAGATGGAGGCATTAACGGCGGTTTCAGCCGCAGCGTTAACGGTTTATGATATGTGCAAGGCGCTGCAGAAGGACATGGTCATCGGACCGACGATGCTGCTGAGCAAGACCGGCGGCAAGAGCGGCGACTATCGCAGCGAAGCAGCCAATTGATCGAAATCGATTTGAGGGCGGAGCCGCGGGAAGAGCGCGGTTCAGAGGCCAGGCGAGGGGGAGAGAGCGATGCGGTGGAAGGTAGCGATACTGACTGCAAGCGATAAAGGCTCGCGCGGCGAACGCGAGGATACGAGCGCGCAGGTGATTCGAGAGCTGGTGGAAGAGGAGATCGGCGGCGAGATCGTCGATTATCGCATCGTGCCCGACGAGCAAGACGAGATTACGGCGGCCCTCATCGAGATGACCGATTATTATCAAGCCGACCTCGTGCTCACCACGGGCGGGACAGGCCTGGGACCGCGCGATATGACGCCGGAGGCGACGATGCGCGTCATGGATCGGCAAGTGCCTGGCATCGCGGAGGCGATGCGTCAGAGCTCGATGCTGAAGACGAGAAGCGCAATGCTGTCGAGGGGCGTCGCCGGCATTCGCGGGCGAACGCTGATCATCAATCTGCCGGGCAGCCCGAAGGGCGTGCAGGAGAATCTGATGGCGATCATGGATCAGCTGCCGCATGCGCTGGCTGTGCTGACCGGACGCTTCGAGGAGCATGAAGGATGAAGACGAGGCTGAAGGAAGTGCCGGTCGAAGAAGCGATCGGCCTGACGCTGGCGCATGACCTGACCCAGATCATACCGGGCGCCTTCAAGGGCCGGCTGTTCAAGAAGGGGCATGTCATCGCCGAGTCCGACATCCCGAAGCTGCTCGATATCGGCAAGGCGCATATCTATGTGATGGAGCTGGGCGAAGGCGAGCTGCACGAGGATGATGCGGCGCTCCGAATGGCCGCCGCGCTTGCGGGCGAAGGGCTCGCTTACGGCGAGCCGCACGAAGGCAAGGTGTCGATCAAGTCAGGCCTTGACGGGATCGGGTTGGCCGTGGTGGATCCGGACCTCGTGGACCGGATCAACGGGCTTGGTGAGATCGCGCTGGCGACGGTGAAGCGTCATGCGGTCGTCAAGCCCGGCGGCGCGATTGCCGCGACGCGGGTCATCCCGCTGTTCGTGGACGAAGCGAAGGTGGCGGCGGTCGAAGCGATGGCGGCCGAATACGTGCGCGAGCATGGGCGTGCGCCGCTAGCGTTGAGGCCGCTGCGTTCGGTGCGGGCAGGACTTCTAACGACCGGTGGAGAGGTGCACAGCGGCCGGATCGCGGACAAATTCGGGCCTGCGGTGCGCGCGAAGCTCGAATCGTTCGGCTCGACGGTCGGCGAGCAGCGGTTCGCGCCGGACGATCGTCAAATAATTGTCAATGAGATAGACTACTTGCTGGACCAAGGGTATGATATGATACTCGTAACTGGCGGCATGTCGGTCGACCCGGATGACCGTACGCCCGGCGCCATTAAGGCGGCTGGCGCGGACATCGTCAGCTACGGCACGCCGATGCTGCCGGGTTCGATGCTGCTCATGGGCTACATACGCGGTGTGCCCATCCTGGGCTTGCCGGGCTGCGTGATGCATGATCCTTACACGTCCTTCGACGTGCTGCTGCCCCGCATTCTCGCGGGAGATACGATCAAGCGGGAAGATATCGTCGCCATGGGCTATGGCGGGTTACATAACTGCTGATTGCTGCTGATAGCTGAACTTGCTTGCAGGAACTTACGATAAAGGAGGTTAACGAAATGTTAGGTGGCATTGGTGCAGGAGGCGTAGTCCTGCTGGTATTGATCGCGCTCTTGCTCTTCGGGCCGAATAAGCTCCCGGAGCTGGGCAGAGCGTTCGGACGCACGCTCCGCGAATTCAAGGCCGGCGCGAAGGATATGATGGACGATGATGACCGCAAGGACAAGGAGCGGATCGAAGTCAGCCGTTCCGAAGATAAATCGGGCAACGATAAGCGGCTTCCGGAGTAACCGGAATACGCTTTTTTTGTGAGAGGGCTGCTGGGCGGGGCTGGGCTGGGCTGGGCTGTGGCGGGCGATTAGCGAAGCAATTGCGCTGTTAA
>JAEWJS010000029.1 GCA_023386495.1 Bacillota bacterium
ACGAACCGAATCGAGCAGCAGACGCGGCAGGTTACGGAGCAGACGAACCGAATCGAGCAGCAGACGCGGCAATTGACGGAGCAGACGAACCGTACCGTGCAGCAAACGCAGCATGTGACGGAACAGACGAACCGTACTGTGCAGCAGACGCAGCATGTGACGGAGCAGACGAACCGTACCGTGCAGCAGACGCAGCACGTGTTCCGGCATAGACAGCTGACGATACAATCCCATCGGGACATGCAGCAGATTAGCCATACCGTTCGCGTGATGAACTTGATTACGCAGCAGAACAAGCACTTGATTCTGCGTTCGACGCTTGCGCGAGGGAAGCGAGGCATGATCGAGCCGGCGGATGCGGGTGCGGCGCTCACGAAGCCTGGTAATCTGCCTCAGGTTCAGGCACAGGCTGCCGGGCGGCAGGGAGCAATCCGGGCAACCCGAACCAGCATGCTGCAGCCGCCGACGATGGCCAATCCGGCCGCGCGACTCGCTCATACGCAGGAATCTGCCAGCGGGCGAACCGCGAATGCGAGGCTGCAGACCGAACAGCTCAGGGCGCCTCAGCATCACGTGCATCGTCCGACGCAGCCGGCCGCCGCTGCGGATCGCGTACAACTGGAGCAGCATGCGGTTCGAAACACCGTGCATGTCGCGAATCGACGGTTGATGGCGCAGGTGGTTCAAGAGACGACAGCACGCACGGTCCGTCAAGTGAGGCGGGAGATCGTGCGCCAGGAGCATGCGACGGTGCATGCGGTACAGCGGACGATCCAGGCGGAGGTGCAACGTACAGCAGCGCCGATCGGCAGCAGCAGCCTTCGCCCGATTCGCGTCAGCCATCGCAGCATGCCGCTGACGCCGGCAAGGAGCGGCCCGGTACGCGCCTCTCGGACGTCAAGCATCATAGGCAGCCAAGCGGCGTCAGCCATGAACGCTCCCCTGCAACCGGGAGCGGGACAGGAAGCTTCCGCTGCTGCGCCGCTCATCATGGCCCGGCAGCGCAGCGGGAAGGCCGCCCGCGCCGCCGAATCGGCCGTCTCGCGAGAGACGAAGCAGCCGCAAGCGATCCGGCTCGATGTAGCCGCGCGCCGGACCGCGAGCCCCGTCGTGAATGAGACGGTGATCGAGAGCTTGCAGCAGACGATTAAGACCGTCGAGCAGGAACTGAACCAAGCGAAAGCGCAATGGAAACAGCCGAGCATCGACATGAACCGGCTAGCCGACCAGATGTTCAAGGAATTCTCCCAGCGTCTTCGCCACGCGCAGCAGCGAAGAGGCATGTAGCTATAACGCAGCTGACGGATCAAGAACCGAGGTGAGCAAGCATGGCATTGAAAAAAGCAATGATTCTCGTCCATCGCGGACCCGTGACCGATCGCGTCGATGTCCTGTTCAATCCGAACGAGTACGCGCTCGAATCGTCCAACCAGTACGCCTGGCATACGATTCCCGGGTTGAATCAGCCGATTGCGCAATTCGTGAGCGGCGAGGCGACGACGCTGTCCATGGATCTGTTCTTCGATACCTATGAGGCAGGCAAGGACGTGCGTACCCACACGTCCAAGATTACGGGGCTGCTGGACGTCGACAAAGACCTGCATGCGCCGCCGATGTGCAAGTTCGTCTGGGGGACGCTGCAGTTCAAGGGCGTCGTCGAGAAAGTATCCCAGAAATATACGATGTTCCTCGAGACCGGCGTGCCGGTCCGGGCAACGCTCAGCGTCACGTTCAAGGCGCTGCAGAGCATCAAGGACCAATTCAAGCATATCCCTCGCCAATCCGCTGACCGCACGAAGCAGCGCACCATCAAGCAAGGCGATCAATTATGGCAGATCGCGGCTGAGGAATACGAAGACCCGGGCCTATGGAGAGAGATCGCGCGCGCGAACGCGATCGCGAATCCGAAGCGGCTGGAGCCGGGTACCGTGATCCGCATTCCGCGATTGTACGGATAAGGGGCGTGCGCAATCGACATGTCCAACTTGAAATTAGGCACGGACAAGCATTCTTTTGACGAGCTGGAAAAAAAGTACCGCAACTTCATCGCGCCGGCCTTCAAGCTGCTCATCAATAACAAGGACGCGGTAAGAGAAGGAATGGCGATCACGGAATTATCCGTCGAGACGACGTCGTCGGAGGAGTCCGATTCGGTGTCCTTCACCGTTAGCAATGCCTACAATCCGGTTACGCGGGATTTCGGCTGGCTGGACCAGCTCCTCGTGCTCGGCAAGACGCTGGAGATTCAGATGGGCTATACGGATCGGCTGTCTCCGGTCTTCTTCGGCTACATCACGGCGGTGAACATCCAATTTCCGAAGGGCGGTACGCCGCAATTGACCGTGACGGGCATGGACCTCAGCTTCAAGATGATGCGCGGCCGTGCCTCGAAGTCTTGGGCGAATAAGAAGGTGTCGGATATCGTCAAGGAGATCGGTCAGCGCTACGGCGTGAACAGCTTCATCATCGACGCGACGCCGAAGCAGCTGCCGAACTTCCCGCAAGAGCCCGGCAATGACTATCAGTTCCTGCAGGCGCTTGCGCAGACGATGAACTATGAATTTTTTATCGTCGGCAAGACGCTGTACTTCCGCAAGAAGAACAAGAGCAAATCGCCGCTCATGACACTGTCTTGGGGCAAGCATCTGATGAGCTTCAACGTTGAGCAGAACATCGCCGACCAAGTGACGAAGGTCGTCGTAAGAAGCTGGGATGCCAAGACGCAGAAGGTGATCGAGGCGACGTCGCAGACCGTGAACAAGATCGGCACGAACGCGAAGACCGGCGCGGATCTGCTGAAGACGCTCGGCGACTTCGAAGAGAATCTGTACGTGAATGCCGAGGACGCTCAGGATGCGAAGGCCAAGGCAGACGCCGCCATGAACGAGCGTGCCTTGAAGCTGGTGACGGGCGACGCCGAGTGCATCGGCCTGCCGGAAATTCGCGCCGGACGCTATATTACGCTGGACGGGCTCGGCAAGCGGTTGAACCAGCCTTACTATATCGTGAGCGCGACGCACACGATCGACGAATCGGGCTATGTCACGCAATTCAAAGTGCAAGGAAATGCGGTGTAGAGATGAGTGAACTATTCGATTCGCTGAACAAGATGAACGATAAGATGATGGGGCTCGTGAACGGCGTTTATATCGGCATCGTCACCGACCATAACGATCCGGAGAACCTCGGGCGGATCAAGGTGAAGATCCCGATTCTCGACAACGAGAATGCGCTCGATTGGGCCAGGATGGCGACGATGATGACCGGCAAGGCGCGCGGCACGCTGTTCCTGCCGGAAGTCGGCGACGAGGTCGTCGTGGCGTTCCAGATGGGCGACATTCGCCAGCCGATCATCGTAGGCGCGCTCTGGAATAAGAAGGATGCTCCCCCGCCGGGTAAGGACGATAAGAACAATATCCGCAAAATCACGTCGCGCGCCGGTCACGAGATCATTTTCGACGATACGAACGGCGACGGCAAGGTGACGGTCAAGACGAAGGAAGGCCACAAGTTAGAGATGCTCGAGAAGACGGATACGATCAAGCTACAGGAGAAGAGCGGCCAGAACATCGTCACGATCAAGGGTGGTTCCAGCGGTGAAGTCGAGATCAAGAGCGGCGTTACGAAGATCGTGATCAACAGCAAGGGCGACGCCAGCATCGAGAGCACGAAGTCCATCAAGCTGAAGTCGACGCAAATCGCGATCGAGGCGAATGCGACGCTTGATCTGAAGGCGTCTGCCGCGCTTAATCTGAAGTCGGACGGCATCGTTACCGTGAAAGGCTCGATCGTCAAGATCAACTGACGCGAGAGAGCTTCAGGAGGATTGTTCTATGTCAAAAGAGTTCATGGGTAGAGGCTGGAAGTTCCCGATCGAGGTGGACAGCGCGACGGGACGGATCAAGCAGACGGCGTACGAGGACGATATCGCGGAGGCGATCCGGATCATCATCTGGACCGATAAGGGCGAGAGGCTGATGCGGCCTGATTTTGGCTGCGGCATCGAACGGTACCTCTTCGAGGGGAACGACGATACGACGCTGCATCTGATCGAAGCGGAGATCATGGACGCGATCCGCATGTGGGAGCCCCGCGTGCATGAGGTCGAGGTCCGGGTGGAGCGCGACGCCGCGAACGCGGAGAAGCTGCTGATTCATGTGCAATATGCGGTGCGAACGACCAACAACTTGTTCAATCAGGTGTATCCTTTCTATCTCTATGAGGGATCAAATTAATCTATCGGAGCGAGACACATGGCCATCCATAGCAAGGGCGTGGGTCCACGATACCATTCCCCCACGATTGACGACAGAAACAAGGCAGAGCTAATCGAAGAATTGAAGCGGATGGCGCCGTTCTATACGCCGGAATGGCGCTTTCGTCCCGAGGAGGATCCGGATCCCGGCACGGCACTGGCGCTCTTGTTCGCGCATCTCTTGGAGGGCAATATCCACCGCCTGAACCAGGTGCCGTACAAGAGTCTGCTGACGTTCCTGAACCGGTTCCACGTCGAGCTTGCGGAAGCGCGTCCCGCGCTTGCGCAGGTGACGTTCCAGCTGACGGAAGGGACGCCGGAGCCGGTATTCGTCGATAAGGGGACGCAGCTGGCTGCGGCCGTTCCCGGCGAACCGGAACCGGTTCTGTTCGAGACCGCGCAGCCGATTCTTCTGACGACTGCCAGGTTGACCGATATGCTGTCGATCAGCCCGAAGCTGGATCGCATCGTGCGGATCGCGTCTGCAACGAGCATGTCCGAGTTGGCCGGAGAAGGGCGCGGTACGGCGCTGTTCGGGATGGAAGGGGACAATCTGCAGGAGCATGCGATGTACATTCAGCATGATGACCTGCTCCTGCTGCATCACCCGGCGTACCTGGAGTTCACGCTGTTCAACTCGCAGAACGAGCACGCGCTCTTGGAGACGACGGCGCTGCTGTCCGATCCGGACAGGGTGCAGTGGGAATATGCCAGCTCCGGCGAATGGCTGGCTTTCGACCGGGTGTACGGCCACGGCGCGCACATTCGGCTGGTCAAGCTGAAGAAGCGCAGCATAGACAGGCAGACCTACAACGGCATTGAGGGGCATTGGATCCGCTGCCGGGCCATCTCGCTCGAAGAGCGGGCGGGCGAAACGTCGCTGGCCAAGGTGCAATTCGACCGGATTCTCATGAAGAGCGAGTATGCAGCCGCTAGAGACGAGGACGGCATTGTGCCGGACCGGCTCTATTACAACGATATTCAAGTGGATGCCGAGGAGGAGGAGGGCTGCCAGCCGTTCGGCGACTTCTTCGCGCAGTTCGGCCTATTCTACCTGGCGACCGAGGAAGCGCTGACGAAGAAGGGGGCCGACATTACGCTGCGGTTCGATCTGTCGTTCCGGCAGCACCGCCTGCTCCCGGACCGGCCGCCGCAGATCAATTGGAAGCCGATCATGAAGCGGCACGAAATCGACAAGACGGACATCCCCGATCCCGTGACGATCGAGAATGTGCTGTGGGAATATTGGAACGGCAGCGCGTGGGTCAAGCTTCCGGTCGACGCGAGCGCGCAGACGATGTTCAGCGTGCCGTGGGAAGGGACCGAGACGCGCACGATCACGTTCAGATGTCCGGAGGACCTGCAGCAGATCTTCGTGAACGGAGAAGCGAATTACTGGATACGCGGACGAATCGCCAAGATTAACAATGCGTATTCGCCGAACGCGATCTATTACTCGCCAGTCATGCAAGCGATGCGCATTCGATTCGGCTACCCCCGGCCGGTGCTTGCGCCTCAGCGATTGTTCATCTTGAATCATCTCAATCTGCAGGAGCGCTCGAACGAGGTGCGGACAGGCGGCGTCGCGATCCGTCCGTTCACCGTGCTGGAGGGCCGCTACCCGTCCGTGTGGTTCGGGTTCGACAGTCCGCCCGAACGCGGGCCGATCAATCTGTACTTGACGCTGAAACAGCGGAAGGTGACGGCCTCCGACGTTCCGCTCATGGAGTGGGAGTATCTCCGGCAGACAGGCGGCGAAGCGGTATGGTCTCCGCTCACCGCGTTCGACGATACGAACGGCTTGACGCGAAGCGGCGATGTCCGCTTCATCGGGCCGCAGGATTACGCGCTGACCGAGCATTACGGCATCCGCCGCTGCTGGATCCGTGCCGTGAACCGGGACGGCAGGTATGACCGCGAGGGGGAGTCGACGAACGTTCCGAGGCTGCTGCATATTGCCTTGAACACGACGCTCGCAGTCCAGCAGAAGACGATTCGCGGCGAGCTGCCGCAGCGCGTGGAGGTCTATGACACGGGAGACGATCACAGCGGCGAGTATTATACGCTGGCCGAGGCGCCTGTCCTGGCCGAAGAGGTCTGGGTCGACGAGACGGATACGCTGTCCAAGGAAGAGCTGAAACGGCTGCAGGCCGGCGGAGCCGAGGTAGAAGTGATCCGCGATTCCGAGGACGACGTCATGCGCGTATGGGTCCGCTATGAAGCGGTCGAGCAATTCCTGCGCTCAGGGCCGGATGACCGCCATTACGTCATCGACCGCGCGGCAGGAAGACTGTCGTTCGGCAACGGGCTTGCGGGCAGGAGACCGGTCCGATCGGGCGAAGACGCCGTGCGCGTGACTTATCAAGCAGGCGGCGGCGTTCGCGGCAATGTTCCGGCCGGGACCCTCACGATGCTGCAGGATTCCATCGCCTTCGTGGACAGCGTGAGCAACAGCTTCCCGGCGGCAGGCGGCTGCGATGCCGGCACGGTAGACGAGGCTGTCGTTCGCGGGCCGAAGCTGTTCCAGCATCGGAACCGCGCGGTTACGGCGGAGGATTACGAGTGGCTGACCCGCGGCTCGCACCCGAACGTCGCGAAGGTGAGATGCCTGCCGAATCTGAACGTTAAACTGGAGAAGGATCCTGGCGCGCTGACGATCGTCGTGCTGCCGAAATCCGGCATCGGAAGCGGCGCGCACTTCCAGGAGCTGAAACGGACGATCGAGGCGAAGCTGCTTGCGAAGTCGGTCTCCGTGCTCGCGTTCCCAGGAAGTGTGCAGGTTATGGAGCCGGCCATGCTCGAGATCGGCGTGCAGGCAACGGTGTGGGTGCGGAGCATGGATGACGCGGTTCCCGTCGAACGGGAACTGCTGCGCAAGCTGGATGATTATTTGGACCCGCTCACCGGGAATGCGGACGGGCTAGGCTGGGGAATCGGCCAAGTCGTGCATCACTCGATGTTCTATGCCCTGCTCAAGTCGGTCGGTCCGGTCATCCATGTGCCTCGTCTCGCATTGGACGTCTGCAAGGTCGAGAACGGCGATCGGATCGACTGGAATCCCGCTAGGCTGTCCGAGGTCCCGCACGGCGTCGTCACGCGCGGCCGTCATCGCATTAACGTGGAAGTCCAGAAGTAGACGGGAGGAGAACCGCAATGTTACCACTGCCGAACTTAGACGATCGGACATTCGAGCAGCTCGTTCGGGAAGCGCGCGATCTCATTCCGGGTCTATATCCGGAATGGACGGACGAGAATGCGCATGACCCGGGCATTACGCTGCTCGAGATGCTGGCATGGCATGTCGAGATGCAGCAATTTCAATTGGACCGCCTGACGGACAATCACGAACGCAAGTTTCTCAAGCTGCTGGGCGAAGCTCCGAAAGACCGCGTGCCCGCGACGACATCCGTCAGCTTCTCGGGAGCGAATATGCCTGTCTTGCTGCCGTACGGGACGCTGCTGCGCGTCGGGGAGCTGCCGTTCGAGACGGTCCGCGAGGTATCCGTGCTGCCGGACGCCGATATGCGCGTTGCGGTGCATACGCCAGAAGGCTCTTATGAAATATCCGATGACTTCGAGTCGGGCAATGCCCCTTTCTACCCGTTCGGGCCTTCCGCAAGGGCAGGCTCAAGCATGGTGCTCGAGATGGACCACCCGCTGCCCGAATCGATGCCGCTCTCGCTCTGGATCGAGCTGCTTCATCAAGAGCCGCTGCATCGCATTCCGGCCAGGTACACCGCCTTCACGCCGTCCGGCAAGGTGGAATGGTCGTACTGGCACGAAGACGGCAATGGCCAGGGCAGCTGGCAGCCGGTCGCGATGGAGCGGGACGAGTCCTACAGCTTCCATCAGAGCGGTCCGGTGCTGTTCGCGATTCCGGCAGGCGCCGGCGAGGTACGCCGGCTCCGAGCCGAGCTTGCAGCCGGGGAGTACTGCGACCCGCCTCATATCCGCCGGCTCGTATGGAACGAAGTATTCGCCAAGCAGGGTGAGACGATGGTCATCGCCGAATGCTTCGACGGCCGGCCTGATGACGGGGCTGCGGCTGCCGAGTCGGACGCGCAGCCGCAGCCGGTTCAGCTTGCGCTCGCGCATGCGCTGTTCGCCCACGGACGCGTATCGGTCCAGTTCAAGCAGGCCTCAGGCGGCTGGATCGATGTCGCGGAGGATCAGTATGCGATCGAGGCCTCGGCCGGCGCGACATGGCTGACGTTCGCGGACGGCTTGCCGCTTCCTGCCGGGAAACAGTGCATCCGGGCGATCGCCGTCCATGAAGCATTCGAAGAGCGGACGCTGCTGGGGATCGGAACGGGCATATCCGGCCAGACCTGCCTCATCCCGCTTCAGCCGATGCTCCCCTCCGAGCTCCGTCTGCAGGTCGGTTGGGTGACGGAGGAGACGGACCGGATGGTGTGGCATGACTGGGACCGGGTGCAAGACTACGACGGTTCAACTGCCGGCAGCTTCCACTACGTCATCGACGATGAGGATGGCGTCATTCGGTTCTCAGACGGCGTGAACGGCGCGGTGCCGCCTTCGGCGCCGCGGCCCAACATCCGCTTGACCGGATTCCGGACAGGCACCGGCGAAGCCGGCAACGTCAAGGCGAACGCAATCAATGAGCTGGAGTTCGCCGGCACGCTGAAGGTGACGAACTTATATCCGGCATACGGAGGAGCGGAGCCGGAGAGCGTGCGGGAAGCGATGCTGCGCACGAAGCTTCAGATCCTCGAGCCGCGGTGCGGCATCACGACCGAGGATATCGAGCGGCGCGTCATGGAAATTCCGGGCATGCGCATCGCCAGGGTCAAGACGATACCGGGCTATAAGCCTTCGCAGCAGAACTATCCGGCGGATCGGTCCCTCGGCCATATTGCCGTCGTGGTCGTGCCGCACAGCAAGCGAACGCTGCCCAAGCCCGCCGCAGGCATGCTGCAGACGATTCGCAGGCATCTGGAACCTTATCGCCTGCTGACGACGACGCTGCATATTATCCCGCCCGAGTACGTAAAAATCTCGGTTAGCGGCGTTGTCGTGGTGGATCCCCGCTACGAGGGGCGCGAATCGGAGGTCAAGGAGGCGCTGCGCGCTTGGCTGCAGCCCTACGGTAGCGATTTGTTGAGCGGCTGGGAGTTCGGCAAGCCGATCTACAAGAGCGATGTGTACGACATCATTCATCGGGTGCCGGGCGTACGGTACGTGCAGGACGTGTGGCTGATGGCCGAAGGCAAGGATGCCTTCCGGGAGGAAGGCGGCGACATCCGCATTCCTCCGAACGGATTGGTCTTCTCGGGCGAGCATGACATTGAATTCATAACGACAAGCTGACAGGAGGCAGGCGGCAATGAGCGAGCCGAAGTTCTTCTCCTTTCGACGGCCTCCGGACTGGAGGCGCGGTACAGCTTACCAGCTGGCTGAGGCGGACGAAGGGATGACCATCACGAGCGAGAGCGTATACCGCCATGTCAAGCATCGGCGGCTTGCGAATCCTCAGCTGGCTTCACCGATTGCGGATACGGCTGTCGATGCCAGCGGCAGATGGTTCATGATGGACGACAGCGGCATGATCTGGCGAACCGATCTATCCGGCGGCCATCTGGAGACGCTGACCCGCTGCGCGCTTCCTGCGGAAGCCGTGCCGCGTATCGCGGCCACCCGCGACACGCTCGTCGTCATGCTGACCGGAGAGGGCGGAGGGCTGCAGGCCTTGGCCACGGACCAAGCCCAGATCAGATGGGAACTCGATGCATGGGACGGCGAGCCGATCCGCGGCCTAGCACTTGCGGCTGCGCCGGATGACAGCCTGCTCGTGCTGGCGGGAGGCAGAGGCGGCGAACGGTCGCTTCGTCTGCTTCGCGTGCATCCGGACGGCTCGCGTGCAAGCGAGCTTGCGCTTGAGCCGCCCGATGCGGAGCATGGCGCGCAGCTCGATCCGAACCGCTTCGAGCTGACCGCGGGAGCGGATCATGATGCCTGGCTGCTGGATCGCGCATCGCAGCGGATCGCGCGCATCGCATTCGATGCCGGAACGGCAGCATGGCTCCCCCAGCTCCCGGCATCCGAACCGATTGCGGCGATCGCCGCCGGCGGTAGAGGCACGAGATCGATCTGGGGGCTGGTGCGCGCGCAGGATGGCCTCTCGTCGTATGCGCTTGTCCGCATCGACTCGAACGGGACGATCGTGGAGCGGGGTCATGCCGGCAGCGCGACCGGCGAGCGGCTGATCGCCGGACATAACGGCCTCTATCTCTGGGATCCCGTCGAACAGGACATGCATACGCTGCGGCCTGTCGCGGAGACGGCCGTATGGAAGCCGTTCGGCCGCCGCATGGGCGTCTGGATCAGCGATGCGCTGGACAGCGGCACGAGCGAGACGGTCTGGCATCGAGTCGTACTGGACGCACGGCAGCAGAACGATACGCAGGTCGTCATTCGTTATTATGCGTCCGATTCCCTGGAGGTTCAGCTAGGCCCGGCATGGGTACATCTGAACGACTATATAGCGGCAGCCGGCAATTCGCCGAGAGCGAAGCTTGATGCGTTGTCCGAGCTGTGGTCCGAGCCGCTGCGCGATCCCGGAGACGCCTTGCTGCTGGGTGCGAAGGGACGGTACCTCTGGCTGTATATCGAACTTGTCGGCTCCGAACGGCATGCGCCCGTCATACGCGCGCTGGAGGTCCATTTTCCCCGCCAATCGTTCCTGGAATATCTGCCGTCCATCTACCAGCGCGATGAGTCGACGAAGGATTTTCTCGAACGGTATCTGAGCCTCTTCCAATCGGTGCTCGATAAGACGGATCGTCGTATCGCGCAGGCCGCGCGCACCTTCGACACGGACAGCGCGTCAGGGCCGTCGCTGAGCTGGCTGCTGGGGTGGCTGGGCATCGAGGCGAAGGACTACTGGACGGAGGCGCAGCTTCACGAACTGCTGCGGAAGGCGCCGCTGCTCTACAGCCTGCGGGGAACGAAGCGGGCGATGGAAGAGCTGATCGCGATCTACACGGGCGAGAAGCCGATCATTCTGGAGTACGAGCAGGTCAAGCCGCTCAAAGAGAACGCCGAACTGGGCGAGGTCGCCGAGCGACTGTACGCGGCGGAGCCGCATGTCTTCAATGTGCTAGTCAAAGCCGAACATGCCGACACCGAGAAGAAGCGAATAACGCTGCAGCAGCTGATCGATGCATTCAAGCCGACATTCGCGACCTGCAAGCTAATCGTGCTTCAGCCTTGGGTGTACATGGATCTGCATTCCTATCTCGGCGTGAATACCGTCTTGTCGGAACCTACCTTGCTCACGCTGGACGGGCGATCATCGATGCCGCATCACACGATTACGATCGATGTGGAGCAAGACAATCGAATGGACCAACATACGAGACTCGGTATCGATTCTCGTCTGGAATAACGAGCGAAGAGGGGAAGAGAAAGATGAACCGATCGAGGTATATCCCGTTTGAACGCAATCGGTATTTTTATGGCAAGCTGTTGACCGTGCGCGATTTTATGACCGAGCAGACCTATGTCTCCGACAAGCGAAGGCTGATGAATCGTTTATTGTTCGGCAGCGGCGTGGTGTCCGGCTTGCAGGTCGTGGCCGTGGACGACAAATCCGTATCCGTCGAGACAGGAGCCGCCTTGGACCAATTGGGCAGGGAGATCGTCGTGCCGTCGCCGGTGACGATGAAGCTGTCCAACTTGGACGGGTTCACGAATAACGAGTACGCGAAGAACGTCTACCTATGCATCGCCTATGACGAAAAAGGCAAAGAGCCGGTGCACACCGTTGCCGGCGCACTAGGCAGGGACGACGAGGTCAGCGAGCACAACCGCATCTTGGAGAGCTACAAGCTCTTCATTCGCGAGCAGCCGCCGGCACCGGCGCAGCTGGAGTACGATCACTTGATAGAGGATACGGCGATCTGGTATAGCGATGCCCAAGTGCGCATCCTTCAGACCGTACCGCGCTATGTGGTGCCCGGCCAGCTGTTCGAGCTGCGCCTGACGGTCGAGAAGACGCTCCAGACGCCGCATGTCGAGTTCGAATACCTGCCGGCATGGCTGCACGCGGAAGCGCAGGACGAGCTTCCGAACGGCCGCATCCAATTCTCGGAGCCGACCGACGGCGGACAGACCTCGTATACGAAGACGTTCCGATTGCGGGCATTGCCGCTGCCTCCGGGCGAAGCGAAGGCATCGGGCGTCGTGCAAGCAGCGGCAGATTCCGCGCGGCTGGTCGTCGGGGATAAGCTGATCCATGAGCTGTCGGCCGTCAAGCAGACGGTCGAGATTAGCGAGGAGCCGGCGGAACAGCGCGTCATGCAGGCTTTCTATGCCCGCTCGCTCGATCGCGCGATCGAGTCCCCATCCGATCCTTGCGTCTACTTAGCGAAGCTCAGCCTGCTGCAGATGGGAGCGACCTACGTCATCGACAGCGTCGAGCCGGTACCGTTCCAGGATTATGTCATTAACGCCAGCTTGCTCTATAAGCTGCTGGCGGGGCGTGACAGCTCCTTGTTCGAAGGCTTGCACGGCGCTGCTGCCGCTGCACAGCCGGCAAGCACTGCCGCTGCACAGCCGACTGCAGCGTTCCCGGATATTAAGGACGATTTCCTGGCGCTGATGGAGGACGATGTGACGCCAGAGGAAGAACAGTCCGCAACAGGTATCATCGAGCTGTCCATCCTTCCTCAGGAGAAAAAGAAGTGGTATCAGCGGCGCGTGCGAAACTTCTATTCGGAGGAGATCGAGCATGGGCTGGGTGCCGGGGCGATGCTCATTACGGCGGGGCTGTCCGACGAGCGCGAGGAGAGCGAGGTCGCGCTGCCGGAGATGTGGAATCGGAGCGACGCCGTCTATTACGGGCCGCAGGACATCTTCGCGAAGAGCGAGTACGCATCCGAGCTGCCGCGAATCTCGATCGGACTCATTCATTATCCGAAGAAGGGGACGTTCCGGATCGGCGTGCGCGTGCTGCAGAAGACCGACCGAACGCGGCTGCGCATTCGGTGGTGGGCAGTCAAGCCGATGGCGGACCGGCATGCGGAGGCGAACGAGCAATTGAATCCGCTCGAAGCATCCATGCTGGAAGCGGCTGCATCGAAGGGTTAATTAAGCCGATAGGCATACAAAAAAGAAGGGATAGCGGCCGAGGCTGCTATCCCTTCTTCTGTATGACTGCCGCTATCGGCTGGTCCTCATCGTTCAGCGTGAAATCGTATCGTTCATCGTTCCATTCGAAAATGCGCAGCCGGCCGTCCTCATAAGAGAGGACCTCCGGCTCTTCGCCGTCGCTGAGCTTGGCGAGCTGGCCGTACAGGCGGGCAAGTGCCGGCGATTCGGTCAGCAGAATCTCTTGCACGGCAGCCTCGCCGGAGCCTGTCTCGTCCAGCTCGGCAATAAAGGTAAGGCGAAGCTCCTGGTAGCGGATCCGAATAGCGGAAGCGACGGCTTCGCTTGTCTCGTCCGCGACTTCTGCCTCGTCGGCTGCGTCGGTCGCAGACATGACGTCCTCTGTTCCGTTGCCTGGCGTCAGATCGAGCACGTCGACGCCGCTTGGCTTGCCCAGCAGCGCTTCCAGCGCAACGGGCGACATGCCGAGGAAGGAAGCGAATGCGGGCTCGCCGTCGACGAACGTCCCGTGATACAGGCGCGTGCTGCCGTCCTTATACCAGGTGCCTGTTCCATTCAGCTTGCCGCCTGCGAACCGGCCGGCGTATTCCAGTACGCCGAGCTCATCGTACAGTTCGCCGTCGCCATGGTAGCTGCCGCTCAGGAAGCCGCCTGCGTAGACCACGCTGCCGTCCTCGCGATAGAGCGTGCCCGTCCCGCTGTATTGATTCGACAGGAAGCCGCCTTGGTAGCGGACCGAGCCGCTCTCGTGGTAGGCGACGCCTTCGCCCGAAGGCGAACCGTTGCTGAACGCTCCTTCATATTGAACGATTCCGTTCGGGTAGAGGAGCTTGCCGGCGCCGTTATACTTGCCGGCCAGGAATTGCCCTTGGTAGCGAATGCTGCCGCCGGCGTCGTATTCGGTTCCTTCGCCGGCGTATGCGCCGTTCGCAAAGCCGCCCTCATAGACGAGGATTCCGTCCGGCGAGAATGCCTGTCCCTGTCCGCTCGGCACGCCGGCCTTCCATTCTCCTTGATAGCGAATCGTGCCGTCCGCCGCGTATTGAATGCCTTGTCCCTCATACTTGCCGGAGAGCAGGCCGCCCGTATAGACGAGCTTGCCGGCTTCATCATACTGGCTGCCCTGGACCAGGACGCCTTGCTCGAACGTGCCTTGCTCCAGCAGCGTCCCGTCCGGTCGGTAGCGCTTGCCTTCTCCTTGGTACAGGCCATCGGCTAGCGCGCCTTCGTACTGCAGCGTGCCGTCCTCGGCGTACAGCTTGCCCTGGCCTTCGTATTGGCCGTCTACCAGCTCGCCTTCGAACAACAAGGCGCCGTCCGCACTCAGCATCTTCGCCTCACCCGTATACGGAGAGGCTGGACTGCCGTCCGCGCTGACCGCAATCGCCGGCTTGCGGTTCAACAGCTTATTGATGAATTTCGGCGGCTTAATGAAGATGAAGAAATAGCAGACAAGGATTATGATGACGACGATGACGATGAGCTTCTTCGAGACGTAGTAGTTGCCGAAGCGGATATAGCTGGCCTTCGTGATCTCTTTCTGGCCGAGAATCTCCTTGAACTTCCGCTTGATCCACTTCGCGAGCAGCTTAGGCCAGTTCTTCGCCCGCTTGAGGGGCATGATCACTTTTCGCAGGATCGGCGTAATGAACGGTTTTACGATTTTCTCAATCACCAGGGTCGACTCCTTCGGCTACCGGATGAACGCGTACAGGTCGGACGACGGCACAGGTCATGGAACCTGAATCGTCACTTGGCCCGGGTTGACAATCTGAATGACGCCTCCCCAGCTGCACATGCATTTGGAAGTG
>JAEWJS010000170.1 GCA_023386495.1 Bacillota bacterium
TCGCAACGGCCCGCGGCTGATGGGCCGCGGGCCTCTTAGTGGTGTTGGTATTACAGCAGTGCCTTCACTTTGCTCACGACGTTCTCGACCGTGAAGCCGTATTCCTTAATGACGCGGTCGCCAGGAGCGGATGCGCCGAACGTGTCGATGCCGAGGATGTCGCCTTGGTCGCCGACATAGCGTTCCCAGCCGAACGGATGCGCCATCTCGATTGCGAGGCGAGCTTTGACGTTAGGCAACAGGACGGAATCCTTGTATGCCTTGTCTTGCTTCTCGAACAGGTCCATGCTAGGCATGCTGATGACGCGCACCGCGATGCCTTGCTCAGCCAGCGCCTTCTGAGCGGCAACCGCCAGCTGCACTTCGGAGCCCGTCGCGATGATCTGCGCAACCGCTTCGCCAGCAGCGTCGGATACGACGTAAGCGCCGCGCTCGATGCCTTCGCGTGCTGCAGACGACGTGCCTGCCAGGATCGGCAGGTTCTGACGCGTCAGGACAAGCGCGACAGGGTTGTTCTTGTTCGCGATCGCATAGCGCCAAGCTTGGGCCGTCTCGTTCGCGTCAGCCGGACGAATAACCGTCAGGCCAGGGATGATGCGGATCGAAGCGAGCTGCTCGATCGGCTCGTGCGTCGGGCCGTCTTCGCCGACCGCGATGCTGTCATGCGTCAGAACGTAGACAACCGGCAGCTTCATCAGCGCTGCCAGACGTACAGCTGGACGCAGGTAATCCGTGAATACGAAGAACGTGCCGCCGTATACCTTCAGACCGCCATGCAGCATAATGCCGTTCATCGCTGCAGCCATGCCGAATTCGCGCACGCCGAAGTAGATGTTGCGGCCGTCGTAGCTGCCCGGCTTGAAGTTCGTCATGCCCTTCAGATGCGTCATCGTCGAGCTCTCGAGGTCAGCGGAGCCGCCTACGATGCTCGGCGTATTCTTCGCGAGGCCGTTGAGCGCTTCGCCGGAAGCGACGCGCGTCGACATAGCCTTCGCATCGTCTGCGTATACCGGCAGATCGGCATCCCAGCCTGCAGGCAGGTCGCCGTTCACTGCACTCTCGAACTGAGCCGCGAGCTCTGGGTGTGCAGCCTTGTAAGCGGCAACGAGCTTATCCCATGCCGCATTCGCTCGCTCGCCTTGCGCTTTCACGTCAGCGAAGTTCGCGCGAACTTCGTCCGGCACGTGGAACTGCGCGTCCTGCGGCCAGCCGTAAGCTTCCTTCGTCAGCTTCGTCTCGTCCGGGCCGAGCGGCGATCCGTGCGGGCCTGCATGGCCGCCCTTGCCGCCCTTGTTCGGGCTGCCGTAGCCGATAACCGTCTTCACTTCGATCAGCGTCGGCTTGCCGGATTCCGCTTGCGCGTCGGCAATCGCCTTCTGCAGCGCGTCGAGATCGTTGCCGTCTTCTACGCGCAGCACTTGCCAGCCGTAAGCTTCGAAACGCTTCTGCACGTTCTCGGAGAACGACAGGTTCAGCTCGCCGTCCAGCGAGATATCGTTGGAATCGTACAATACGACCAGCTTGCCGAGCTTCAGATGGCCTGCGAGCGATGCCGCTTCGCTGGAGATGCCTTCCATCAGGTCGCCGTCGCCGCAGATTGAATACGTGTAGTGGTCGATAACGTTGAATTCGCCCTTATTATACGTAGCAGCCAGCTGCGATTCTGCCATTGCCATGCCGACAGCCATCGCGATGCCTTGTCCGAGCGGACCCGTCGTCGCGTCTACGCCTGCCGTGTGGCCCCATTCCGGGTGGCCTGGCGTCAGGGAGCCCCATTGACGGAAGTTCTGGATTTCTTCGATTGGCAGATCATAGCCCGACAGGTGCAGCAGGCTGTAGAGCAGCATCGAACCGTGTCCGGCCGACAGCACGAAGCGGTCGCGGTTGATCCAGAGCGGGTTGGACGGATTATGCTTCATCGTGCGTGCATACAATTGGTAGCCCATCGGAGCAGCACCCATCGGCATGCCGGGGTGTCCGGATTTGGCTTTCTCGATCGCGTCGATCGCAAGCGTACGAATCGTGTCGATCGACAGTTGGTCGATGGATTTCTGTGTCACTGTCATTTGCGAATTTCCTCCTATTATCTTGTCACTTGAGCCATATACCGCGCCGTCATCATTGTACGTACAAGTGAATTGGCTTTGAAATATTGTACCATTAGCGTCAGCTATTTTCCACCGTCTGCGCTATAGACAGCGTCTATATGGGCACTAACGAATAGCCGGACCCTGCTGCCCTCAGCAAGGTCCGGCTAAATACGTGAATTGTCGTATCGGCCCGAAGATTCCGTTAGTTGAATACGACCGTCTTGTTCTGATGCACGATGATCCGGTCCTCGATATGCCACTTCACGGCGCGTGCCAGCACGGTCCGCTCGATCGTCCGGCCGATCCGCTTCAGCTCATTCACATTATCGCGGTGGCTGACGCGCTGCACGTCCTGCTCGATGATCGGTCCGCCGTCCAGCTCCTCCGTCACGTAGTGCGCGGTTGCGCCGATGATTTTGACCCCGCGGTTATACGCTTGGGCATACGGCTTGCCGCCGACGAATGCCGGCAGGAAGGAGTGGTGGATGTTGATGATCCGGTTCGGAAAATATTCGATGAACTTCGGCGTAATGATCTGCATGTAGCGCGCGAGCACGATGAGATCCGCCTTGCCCTGCACCGCCTCGAGCTGCTGCTTCTCGGCCTCTGCCTTCGTGTCTGCCGTCACCGGAATGTGGTGATACGGAATGCCGAACGACTCGACGAGATTCCTCATATCGGGGTGGTTGCTGATCACCATCGCGATCTCGGCGTCGAGGTCGCCTGCCTGCCACTGCCAGAGCAGCTCGAGCAGCGCATGATCCTCCTTGGATACGAAAATCGCGAGCCGCTTCTTGCGGCTGGCCCGGAACGTATGCCACTTCATCTCGAAGCGGTCCGCTACCCGCGTGAAGTCCTCCTGCAGCACCGGAAGCTCGCGATCGAGCTCCTGCAGGTCGAACTCGAAGCGGATGAAGAACATACCGCCTTCCGGGTCCATCGTATATTGGTCGGATTGCACGATGTTGGCGCCGTGCTCGTACAGGAACTGCGAGACGGCAGCCACGATCCCCGGCCGGTCCGGACAGGAGATGAGCATGCGTGCCCGATTCTTGTTGTCGTTGTTCATCGATTGCTGCGCTTGGTACACGTTAGACTGCATAGGGATAGACTTCCTTCCGTCGATGGTGGGGATAAGGTACAACTCTGCAACTCTAACTACTGCCGCGGTGCTTACGCGTTGACGAGCAGCTTCTTGCCTGCGAACCAAGCGGTAATCCGCTGGTTGATGTGCTCCTCCGTCAGATCCTCCGGCAGCACGCGATTCTCGAAGACCAGGTCATACAGCCTGTCCATCGGTTCGCGCGGGTCGGCTTTTTTCGCCTTGGCGTCGTTCTTCAGCGTCTCCCAGATCGAGAGCACATAGCCCCGGTGGTCGATCGTCTCCTTCTCGAAGAAGTGGTGCAGACGCTCGACGTGATCGAAGAAGTCCTGGCCGAAGCGAGTCATCGCATCGCCCCGCAGAAGCGCGATCTCCGTCTCGTACATCGGACGGGACGTCTTATCGTTCTTGCCGATCCACGGCGTCTCGAGAATGAACGGACGACCGGCGAGCAGCCCATGGTTCACGATGCTATGGATCGCGTCATGGCCCAGGAAGCCTGCGCCGACCGGCGCGTGGCGGTCCTTACCGGCGCCGCGCGGGTTCTTCGAATCGTTGATGTGCACGACTGCGACGCGGTCCAGGCCGACGATGCGGTCGAATTCCGCGAGCACGCCGTCCAGGTCATTGACCAGGTCGTAGCCTGCGTCATGCATATGGCAGGTGTCCATGCAGACCGTCAGGCGGTTGTTGCTCTGGACCTTGTCGATGATCGCGGCGATCTCCTCGAAGGAGCGGCCGATCTCCGTGCCCTTGCCGGCCATCGTCTCGAGCGCGATATTGACTTCGGTCTCCTTCGTGCCCTCGAGCACCTCGTTGAGTCCCTCGGCGATGCGGGCAATGCCGTACTCGGCATCCTTGTCCGTGTAAGCGCCGGGGTGCAGCACGATGTTCTTCACGCCGATGCTGTTCGTGCGCCGAATCTCTTCCTGCAGGAAGCGGACCGCCAGCTCGAACGTATCTTCCTTATAGGAGCCGAGATTGATAATGTAAGGCGCATGCACGACGATCTCGTCGATGCCGTGTGCCTTCATTAATTCCTTGCCTTCCGGGATATATAAGTCCTCAATCGGCTTGCGCCTCGTATTCTGCGGTGCACCCGTGTAGATCATGAACGAACTCGAGCCGTAGGATACCGCTTCCTCCGCGGCATTCAGCAGCCCCTTGTCCGATAGCGATACATGCGAACC
The DNA here is from genome assembly GCA_023386495.1 of Bacillota bacterium. GTDB lineage: Bacteria > Bacillota > Bacilli > Paenibacillales > Paenibacillaceae > Paenibacillus_I. The sequence goes on from JAEWJS010000170.1 coordinate 4,383, forward strand.
GATCTTCAACATTCGGTTATTCCCCCTCTTATAGTGAGAGTTCAAATAGATCGGTTGTCAGCATCGAGAAGGTTGAACGATGGTAGAAAATGAGGAGCGGAGTGTAGTCAAAACTACATGAGCACCGGAATTTTCGTCAGCGTTCAAGATTCGAAGTCGAATAAGCTTCTCGAACTGCTTCGTGATCACAAGCGAGCTCTTTGAACAACCTCTTAAAGGCATCGTATATATGATAACAGATTATGACGCACCGAAAAAGCTGAAACTTCTGCTGGGACCGGAGTGAACGGATCACGTTCGGCGGTACGATTCGGACAGTCGAAACGCTCGGTGCGAATGCGGGAGGAGGTACGACGCTTGATTCCATTGCGATGATGGATACATTTGCTGCGATTGCGACGTATTCCTGTTTGCGAATCTCGAATTTCCGGCGCGAATAAGGTATAATGCTGTCAGAGGTGAGCACGAATGGGTGCATGGAATGAAGGGTTCATGTTTTTCATCTTATTCTGGGCCATTGTCATGGTCGTCTTCATGGCGATCGGCGGGTTCTTCATGTTTCGTAAATTCCTGAAGGTGCTGCCGAAGCGGGACGGCAAGTCCAAGCTCGATTGGCAGAACTACTGGGTAGACCGCAGCAGGCCGATGTGGACGGACGAGAGCAAGGCATTCCTGGACGAGCTCGTATCGCCGGTTCCCGGACCGTTCCGCGATATTGCCAAGCACTCGATCGCAGCCCGGATCGGGCAGCTGGCGATCGAGAGCGGCGCTTCCGAGGTGACCCGCGCGCACTGCATCGAAGGCTATATCCTGGCGACGCCTAGGCGCGATTACAACAGCTTGACCTCCTTCTTGGAGAAGAGCGGGATCGACTACTCGCCTTACAAACATCTATTGAACAAATAAGGGTGTCCCGTATGCCGTTGGCTTCAGGACACCTTTTCGTTCGATTTTGGGTATGTACGACTTTTCATACAAATGCAGCGGTTCCACCAGCATTGCGATGGTCACAGCAGCTAGCTGCTGATCGCACCAACAGATCGACGTAAGGGAGGAAGTGAGCGAATGCGATACATGGTAACCGGCGGAACAGGCTTCGTCGGCTCCGCTGTCGTGAAGGCGCTGCGGGAACGCGGCGACGAGGTCATCATCGTGTCGCGGCGAGCTGCGGATCGAGGAGCGGCAAGCGCTGACAGCGGCGTGTCGATCATGACTTGGGACGAGCTTGCGCGGAGTCCGGAAGCCGTCGGCATGGTGGACGGCGTCGTGAACCTAGCCGGCGAGACGGTGGGCCAGCGATGGACAGCCGCCGCGAAGGAGAGAATTCTGCAATCGCGCTTGTTCGCCGCAGAGCGAATTGCCGACTATGCGGCCAGCCTGCCCGGCACGCTTCGCGTCGTCGTCAATGCTTCCGGCATTTCCAGCTACGGATGGTCAACGACCGAGACGTTCGACGAGCGCAGCCCTTCGCGGGAGACGGACTTCCTGGCCGGCGTCGTCAGCCAATGGGAAGCCGCAGCCGATCGCATCCGAACGGACCGGCTCGTGAAGCTTCGTGTCGGATTCGTCATCGCGGCCCGAGGCGGCTCATTCCCGCTGATGGCGCTGCCGTACCGCCTCTTCGCAGGCGGACGCGTAGGGAGCGGCCGGCAATGGCTGTCTTGGATTCACCTCGACGACATCGTACGGCTGATTCTGTTCTGTCTCGATCATGACGACATAGCCGGCCCCGTGAATGCATCGGCTCCGGAGCCGATGACGAACGACATGTTCGGGAGAGCGATCGGCAAGGCCATGCGGAGGCCGCATTGGCTGCCAGTCCCCGCCTTCATGATGAAGGCCATTCTCGGCGAAATGTCCTCCTTGCTCCTAGAAGGTCAGCGGGTTCTGCCGAAAGCTGCGCTGGATGCCGGTTTCTCGTTCCGATATCCGACGGCAAACGTCGCGCTTCGCAGCATCGTCGGCTAGCAGCCGCGCCGACTAATCCGTATGCCGCAGCGAATACCGTGGCCCATCGGTACCGGCCAGTTGGATGCAATCCGTGGCCTCGAGCTCGTACAGCTTGTAAGGCACCATTGGGGCGCCGTTCAGCAAGCTGCCGTTGCGCGAGGCAAGGTCTCGCGCTTTGGCCTGTTGTCCATCCCACTCCAATTCCAAATGCGTGCGCGAGATGCCGTCAGCCGCATCGACGATATGCGAGATTTCCGCAGCTCTGCCGATGACCGAGATGCCGATCGGGAGCGCAATCCGAAGCGATTGTCCTTGGTGCTCCCGCATCACGGAGCCTCCGCCCGGGGCCTTGCCGCCGGGAGTGGCATCGCTGAGCAGCGTCGTCTCGTCGGATGCGGCCGATACTTCGGCATTCGTCTCCCGACCGCCCGCTCCAAAGCCATGCCCGAACGGATCCGCTGCAACCGGGTTGCCAGCCCAATTGCCCCGTTCGTCTTCCCAATCGCTGATCCCTTGGTCCGGTCCGCGCTGCCGGCCTTGATCCGCTGCATGCATGCCGGATTGCGGTTGTCCCCATAGCAAGCCCTCGCTGTTCTCTTCCGGCAGCATATCCTCGAGCGGCAAGATCGCAAGCTTCTCCCGATTCCGGCCAAGCTTGCTCCACAGCGTCACCATCCCCCACAGCATGAGAAGCGTTAATCCCGTGCAGATGAGCAACTGTGCCATTCCAGGCGAAGGCAAATACACGAACCGCCAGCAGCATGCGCATACGACGAGCGTCAGCGCGCCGGATAGCCATTTGGCACGAGACGCATCCGCCTGCTTGCCCTGTTCCGTTCGCCACTCCCGATCCAGATAGCCTGTCAGCTCCGCTTGCCCCCCTTCTGCGGCATGCGTCTGCGGCTGCCCTCTGAAGGCAGAGCCGGCTCGTTCGCGATCCTGCTGCCGGGAAGACCGAGCTGCATTGCCGTCATCCCCGGACTTGCGCGCTAACGGATTCGTCATGCTTGCCGCATCGAATCCTTTTCTCCCGGCATGCCTGCTGCCCACATTCGGACGTTCTGTTCCGTAAGCCCGTTCAATGGCTGCACGCGCATCCGGCGACGGGGTACCGGCACGGGTTCCCATCCACTCCAGCAAGGCATTCCTGATGCTGGTCAGCGAAGAACCGGGGGCTTCGAGCAGCTTGAGCACCATTTGCAGCCCACCGCCCTCCACTTCCGTCACGCGCGCCCCCCAGCGGGCAGCAAGACTCAAGAGCGCTTCATGATAAGGCTGCCTCGAGCATCCGTCACGAAGCGGAACATAGGTAAGCCATACATCGCCCCAGCGTTCCCCTACGAAAAGATAGCGCTCATCCAGCAGGCAGCAATTCTCGCGCAGCAAATAGTGCCTGCATTCATCCAACGCCTCGATCACGCCAAGCAGCAGCTCGTAATAATCCATCATGCTGAGCGGCTGCGCAGCCAGACGCTGAGCAAGCATCCTTGTGCCCGTGAGGCCGTATCGGAACTGGATGCAATCGTCTACTTCCAGCCAGTCGACCCGCAGCAATCTCGGGATCGTCTCCGCCTGCAGCATGTTCAGATCAACCTCATCCATGTCGCCTCTCTTAAACGGCGGGTCCCTCGTAATCAGCATCTCGTGACCGCGCTGCATGGCGAAGTCTACTAGGAACGGTTCCATTCTATCTCCCCCTGTCGGAATCCCTCTTGCAGCGACCTGGTGCCGCCGCTCAACCCGCTAACCACATTGCGGCCGCTCCCGGACAGACCGCCAGCATGAACGGCATTCGGACCCGATTGCCGAGCCAGCCCGATCGGCGCTGCGGATCCTCTCCGGTAATCCAACCGGCCAGCAGCCATATTCGCCGCATGAACAAGCGCCAGGTCAGCGCGGTCAACAGACCGTAACCGCCGGCAGCAATGACTGCATACATCGCAATCTCGGAAGCAGCAGCGGGCCCTAGCCAAGCGCCTAGCGCAGCGAAAAGCTTCACGTCCCCGGCCCCCACAGCCCGCATAAGATACAGCGCGAGCAGCAGTCCTGTTCCGCATGCGGCCCCCAAGGCTGACAGGCGCAGACCGGCAGCGCCGTCCCATGCCAGATGCGCAATTGCGCCTAGCAGCAAGGCAGGCATAGTTAGTCTGTTCGGAATGATCATCTGCCGGATATCGGTCACAAGCGCAGCGACCAGCAAGACTGCGGCTCCCGCAGCGTACAACAGCGTCATAACCGCTGGCTCCTTCCTTATCTAAGTCCCTTTCTTGCGCACCTCGAACAGGTGCGTGATCGTTGTCCCTTCCGGACCGCTCACGACCAGCTCCCACGTACCCGGCGTCGTATTGCCGGACACATGCCATTCCCATTCCACGATGCCGTTCTCGTCGGTGACGGCATCGCCGAGATGCTTGGCCTTGCTCGTCCCGCTCTTGTAACGAACCTGCAAAGACAGCTGCGCATGAGGCGGTCCGGCCGCGATCACCTTGGCCTTCCTGCCCGGCCGCAGCGGCGTCGGCTCAACGGCCAATATCGCAATTCGCAGGTCCTGCTCATTGCTGGTCCCTGCATGCGAGCCGGCCGCCTCAGCGTCGCCGACCCATACCCGCTCTTCCGCCGTTGCGGTCAACGTGACGACTTGCCTGGTGAAAGGCAGACCTAGCGGGACATCATAAGCGATCCGAACCGATAGATACGGTTCTTCCTTGGCCTGCAGATCCGGCAGCGTCAGCCTGTCCAGCCGCAATCGATCCTGCTCCAGGATCGAGCTTGGCGCCAGGCTCCGGACCAGCGGCATCACGGCCTCTTGGCCGACAGCGGTTGCCGCCGCATCGACGAGAGGCTGCCAGTCGCCGCTCAGCAGCGCTTCCAGCATCGGCCCGGCAGGCTCCGGCAAGGTGCCGGCGAGCTCTGCGGCCACCGGTCCGATCTCGCCGAGCGGCAGCTGCGGCAGCGCCGGCAGCGCAGGGATACTGCCGGCGGCCGCCTCTGCCGCAAGCGCGACAGGGCGAACATGCGCTGCAGCCAGACGCACGGTCTGGCCCGCCGTGTCCTGCAGCGCCATCTGCACGGCCGACAGCCGAATCAGCAGCATGAGCAGCAGCAGAACGAACATAAATGCAGGAAGCACGATCGAAGCCTCCAGCGCCATGCCGCCCCGTTCATCCTTCAGCCTACGAATAAGACCATACAACCGTTCGCGTCGTTCCATATCGGCCCTCATCTACTTTGCCTCGTAATATACCACTTCTCGCTATCGCTTTGCCGATGCCGGGCAAGAACCACAGGTTCATCGAAGTATCGAATTCGCCGGCTAATGCCGTCGGCACCGCATGCAGGTCGTAGCCGGTATGGTGCTCGATCAGGGCCGCGATGCGCGACAGCTTCGCCTGCTCGCTGCCATGCAGGAACAAGAACAATCTTAGGTAATCGCGATACGCGATATCGACCGGTGCGTATTTGCTCAGCGGCGTCGATCCCTTCTGCACGAGGCTGAGCATGTCCTCGATCGCCTTCTCGATCCCGTGCAGCACGGCAGCCGCGAGCACGACGAGCGGATGCCCGAGCGGCCGCTTCTCGATCAGGCCCTCCATCGTTCGAATGGCCACCCTTAACGCGAATATTTCGCCGAATGCGGCCGCGAGGTTCGATGCCGGATCATGGATGCCGTAGATCACGTATTCGACCTCTTGGTTATGAAGGGAGACCGACTGCGCAAGTTGCTCCCCGGGAGGCGTCCCGCCGGTCGCGACAGCGCTGAGATTCTGCGGTTGAAAAGCAGCAAAGCGATGCACCGCGTACTCGTTCAGATAGAGCTCGTCCCGCACGCCGCCCAAAGCATCCGCCACGAAACCGAACATCCCGTCGGATCGGTTCATCGATTGCTCTGCATATGAACCGCTGTCTCCGGATGAATCGCCCTCGATACTGTCCGCATCCGCAGCCTCTTCTTCCTCAGCGTCGACTGCCCCCTCAACCGCTCTGTTCAATGCGCGATTCCGGTCATACAACACCTGCAGTCTGCGGTAGCTCTCCACCGATTCGGAGGCTGCCGGCTGGGCGCTTAGCTGTCCCAGCAGCTTGCGGGCGTCGCCTAGCTTGGCGGAGGCTTGCTTCTCCAGCTTCGTCCTTTCCGCGTCCGCAGCTTCCCCTTCCCGAATGCTGCGTTCCCTCGCGGCCAGCACCGGAGCTGTGCCTAGATAGCTCCCCGCATACTGCCGGTAGACCGCAGCCAGCGAGCCTGCCTGGCTGGACAGCGGCTGTGCCCTTCCGGCCGAAGGGTCTGCCAACGCATTCGATACTATGGTTTGGAACGCTGCCGCCGACCCATCCAAGGCTGCAGCGGCTGCCCCTTGCGCAGCCATCTCGTTCCGATAAAGCTGGAACCAGGATGCCGCCAGCACAAGACGATCCGCCTCGGCACGCAGCGAGCCCATCTCGGATGAGCCGGCCGCGATATCGGGCTGTCCGCCGCTGCCGATGGCGGCAGGCTTGCTCTTCGCAAGCTTGCCATGGCCCGAATTCGATGACGCAGCCCCGTCACTCGATACGGACTGCACCACGGCTGCCATTCGGGCATTCAAGCTCTCTGCCGCATCAAGCTCGCTCATTGCCGACTGGATGAAGCCGGCATGCTGGCCGGATCCGCTGGAGGCCGCCTGACGAATGCCGTATGCGGTCGAACGCGCAGACGCCTCATACGCCGCTATATCCGCCTCATGCAGAGGCCCTTCATCCTCAGCCTCTGCCTCTGCCTCTGCCTCACCCTCGTTCTCGTTCTCATTCTCGTTCTCGTTCTTGTCTTCATCCGCAGCTTCCGCCTCAGCCGCAGCCCGCATCCGATCCTCTTCCACCCATCCCACATAGGTCGGATATTCTGCAGCGACCCCAGCCGCCGTGTCGTCTGCCGGTTGTCCCCCGGCCACGGCCGGAATCATAGCGTCGACTCCCGAGCCCGACACTGCCGCAGCCGCATCTTGCTGGTAGCGGAGTGCAGCCAGGAGATGGCGCTGTCTCGCATCGTAGAGCTTGCGCAGCTCCTCCAGTTGATTCACCGTGCGCGTTGCGTCGTCCATCGTGCCGGACAACGAACGGAACTTGCCTGCTACCTCGATCGCTAGATCAATAGGCGCTTTGTATTTCATCTCCTCGAGAATCTGCCGCTTCAGGATCGGATGCCGGCCCAACATTTCCTCGGTCTGCACGTGAACGTCCTCCACGCGAATATCCAGCAGCTTGAACGCTCCGGACCTCCCGCTTGCCGCGGCATTCGATTCCAGTACACGCGCAGCAATCTCCGCGCCGTCCGTTCCCCCTCGCCCGAACAAGCCGTAGCGGGCATAGAGAGTCTCGTCGTAGGCGGACAGCATCGAGCGGGCTGCAGCGTATGCGGAAGTCTCAGCATGGCGCTCGAATGCAGCGATTCGGGCATAATCGATCAGCACGGCCATGAACAGGAAGACTGCTGCCGTAATCGCGATCAGATACAGACTTACCGAGCCGTCAGCCCGGACCAGCAATCTGCGCAGCCGCCGCTTCATGGCGTGCCTCCTCCCGCTTGCTTGCCCTTCTCCGCCAGCACCGCCTGCGCCTGCCCTCGCTTCCCGTTCCCGCCGGCACCGCTGCCGAACTTGGCGGCGTAATAGCGTGCCAGGTCAACAAGTCTCGTGAATTCCACGGGATCGACGACAGCCGATGAGGCTGCCACATGGCTTGCGCCGCGGCCGATCATTCGCTGCACGGATTCGATGGCCGCAGGTGCTTGGAGCTCGATCCTGACTTGCCTCAGCAGCGGATTCTCCCGCTCGAGCTGTGCCTCCCCGCTGTAAGACGGGTCGATTCGAGCCGCAGCCCGTCGGATCTTGATGCTGACGAGATCCCCCTCCCGCTCCCCGGACTCCGTGACAGGCAGCGACAATACGTCGCTCGAAGCGCGGGTACCGCCCTCTCCCCTCAGCGTGCCGAAAATCCCCTCCAGCATGCGATTATCCGCAAGCCGCCAGTAGAGGCGGTCATGCTGCCCGGTCGGCGCACGTCCCGTCAGCATGTCGCGGTAGCTGTTATCCCAGCGGAATGCAGCCTTCTCCGCCGCGGCCGAAGCGGAATAATAGACGATCGCGCGCTGGTAGACCGCTAGACTCAGCAGCATCATCAGCAGTACCGAGATGAATACCAGCGGGAACACGACCGACGCATCCAGAACGAAGCTCCCGCGCCGGTCTTGCCACAGCTCGCGGAGCAGCCCGATCATTCGAAAATCGAGTCCGCTTGGTCATCTGCCCGCTCCATCAAATCCTGCACAAGCGCGATGATCCAATCCTTGAACAGCAAGGCCACAATGATGACAACCGCGATAATCAAGATGACCTCCAGCGTGCCCGCACCTTCCTCCGAATGCCATAAGCGTCGTGCTGCCCTTCTCATCAGTCCGATTAACATCCCATTCCCTCCTCGTAATATCGCAATCCGCTTGCTTCACATACTAAGTATCGCCGGCGCCCCGATGATAACCATGAGCACCAAGAAGACGACTACCAGCGGAAAAGACAGCTTCGACGCCGCCTCTTCCGCACGAATCCGCGCGATGGCCTTGCGTTTGTCCCACAGGCCGTAGGACAGCTCGCGCAGCGACATGACGAACCGGTCGCCGCCCTTCTGATAGTTCAACAGAATTGCCGCCGTGAATACGGCAGCCTCCTGCACGCCGCATCGCCTGCCGAATCGTTCCATCGCCTGGCGGAACGACTCGCCGTTATGGATCGCATGGACCGAACGTCTAAGCTCGACGTACAATGCGCTCTCCGCGTCCCCGGCATCCGCGCACCGGAATAGCGCGCCCTGCACCGTCTCGCCCGCACCGACGAGCAGCGTAAGCTTCCCGAGCAGCGCGGGGAGCGCCGTTACGATCGCCCTGCGGCGCTCTTCCGCGCTGCGATAGAGTCGGCGGATGCGCATCGCCGGAAGCAGCGCTACTACCGCGAGGGCAATGGCTAGCATAGCCGGCTCGGCTGCGGCTGCGGCGAGCAGCGCCACGGCTCCTGCGGCCGCGAATCCTTGGCCGAGGCATTCCGCCATATAGCGTCTGCCGGCTTCGCCGCTCCCCCCGCTCGAGCCACCCAACTGCTGCAGCCGCGATTGCACGCCTGCCATAAGCGTAAGCGCCGCGGAATGCTTGGCCAGCCGGTCGACGAACGGCTCATACGGCAGAATGAACAGCACATCCTGCCATGACCGAGCCTGCCGCCGACCGCGCTGCCCTCCCCTGGCTCGATGACGCTCGAGTAGCAGCGCTCGCCGAAGGCCTGCAAGTACGATCACGATCCAGCCTCCGGCCACCGCCAATGCCGGCAATAACATGCCATCACGCTCCTTTCGCAGCTCCCTATAGTTCGATTGCCATAATGCGGTCGGCTAGATAGAAGCACCCTGCGTGGACGATCAGGGCAACCGTCAGCAGCACATAGCCGGCCGCGCTGTGTAGCGGTGCCATATAATCCGGCGCCGTCACCGACAAGAACAGGACGAAGGCGAACGGGGCAGCTAGCATCATGCGCGCCTCGAATCGCTTGCGCGCGAGGATGACGGCTAGCTCGCGTTCGACCTCCAGCTTATCCCCGAGCTGCTCGGCAGCACCGCGCACCGCGGCAACCAGATCGCCGCCGGAGCGCTTGGCGGTCGTCACCACATCCGCGAAGACGCGAATATCTTCGATTCGAGCCCGCTCGCCGAAGGAGCCGAGACTATGCTCCATGCTGTCGCCGTTCCGCATCCGACTGCCGATCCGTTCGAATTCGACGCGGATCTCCGTCGTCGGGTCGGGGTAGATCATGCGCAGGTCCTCCGGGACGGCGAGGATGGCATTGTCCACCGACCGGCCGGCTGATAAGGACGAAGCGATCGACTGCAGCGCATCCTTGAACTGCAGTTTCAGCCTCTCCTGCCGCCATCGCTCCAATTGCAGCGCGGCCCATCTCGGAGCCAGCAGCCCCAGCGGCGCGAACAGCAGACCTGCCGCGATCGATTGATAATACAAGCCGGCAGCAGCACAGGCTAATGCAGCCCCCGCTAGCACCGCTGCGTATCGATTCCTGCGCGTAAGCGCAGGCGCATGAGATGCTTGACCGCTTACCGATCGCATGCCGGAATCGCCTCCATGAACGACGGCGGCATGTCCAGCCCTGCCATCGCAAGCTTCGCGGTCCGCTGCAGCGCATGTCCGGTATGCCGCAGTCTTCCTTGGACCAGCGCATCGCGTTCGCCGCCGGTCTCCGCGAAGCGGAACAGCGCGTTCAGCCGGATCTCGCCGTCCTCCATGCCCGCGATTTCCGTGATCTCGGTCACCCTGCGCGTTCCGTCCCGCAGCCGCGACAGATGGATGAGCAGATCGATGCCGGATGCGAGCTGGCCGCGGATCGCGATCACGGGCAGCTCGGCGGCGGACAGCGCCATCGTCTCGAGCCGGGCCAGCATATCCTTCGGGCTGTTCCCGTGACCTGTCGACAACGAGCCGTCATGTCCCGTATTCATTGCCTGCAGCATATCCAGCGCTTCGCCGCCGCGCACCTCGCCGACGACTATGCGGTCCGGCCGCATCCGGAGCGAGGCGCGGATCAGCGCCCGGACCGTCACCTCTCCCTTGCCCTCCGTGTTCGCGTTACGCGTCTCCAGCGCGACGAGATTCGCGATGCCGCGAATCTGCAGTTCTGCCGAATCCTCGATCGTCACGACTCGCTCATCCGCCGGAATATATTGCGATAACGCATTGAGGAAGGTCGTCTTGCCTGTCCCCGTTCCGCCCGAGATGAAAATGTTATATCTGGCCTGCACCAGCTTGGCCAGCAAGTCGGCCGCTTCCTGCGTGACGGCGCCTGCCTGAATCAGATCGTCCATCATCAGCGGCCGCTCCGGAAATTTGCGGATCGTCACCGTCGGTCCCCGCAGCGCCACCGGCGGCAGCACGACATGGATGCGCGATCCGTCCGGCAGCCTGGCGTCCACGATCGGCGCCGACTCGTTCACGACGCGGTTCACGCTGCCCACGACATGCTGGATCACGTGCTCCAGCCGCTCTTTGCTCTCGAACGCTGCCGCGTATCGCGTGACTTTGCCGTGGCGCTCGATGAAGATGTCCTCGTGGCCGTTGATCATGATCTCCGTGACCGTCGGATCGTCCAGCAGCGGCTGGAGCATATCGAGTCCCCGGAACGCATGGTATAGCCTTCGCACGGCCTGATGCTTCGCTCCTGCAGTCATCGGATGCTGAGCGGCCCAATCGAATACGACACCCTCGATCGCGCGCAGAAGCTCGTTATCGCTTACCGCTTCGTGAAGGTCGATCGCCTCCTTAACGCGCTCGCGAAGCAGCAAGGCCGTCGGCTCTGAGATCATCCGCATCGCCCCCTTCCAGAGCCAGCTTGTCTAGCAGGCGGCCGACCGCGGATCGATGCTGCGGGTGCTCCAGCAATCGGCGCAGATCGCTGCCGACTCGCATGCCGGGCACATGGGGCAACTGCCCGAACGCGGCACGCTGCCGAGCCGCATCGCGCCGCCCGCCAGAATCGTGGCCGCCCTCATTCCCGCACTCCACATAGCGAAGCTTGCGTTCCCAGTGTGCGGCATCCTGCTTCCATGCCCGCTTGGCATAGCCCAATGCAGCCTCGGACTTGTAGCGCGAGCTCGCATCGCTGCCCGCCAGCCACAGCATGGCATCGCATCGCCGGAGCACCTCGCCATGCGCCTCCGTCATCATGCTGCCGAGATCGACGACGACCGTGTCGTAATCGCCGGAACCGCCGATCGTGTCGAGCAGCTTGCCGACCTCGAAGCTGCCGAGCGCGATGCGCTCCTCCGGCGGGCAATCCCCCGGCAAATAATCGGCCTTCAGCACCGGATGATGTTGGCGCAGCCGCTTCATCAGCAGGTCTGCCTCTTCCGGCTTGGAATTCAATGCATAGAGCAGGCGGGACAAGCCCTCCGACCGCGGATCGCCCAGCAGCGCCCCCACGCCGTCGTAGGGCTCTAGGTTCAAATAGAACACCGTCCGCTCCCGCAGCGCAGCAAGGTATGCAAGCTGAAGCGAGACTGCCGTCACCCCGATCCCGCCCGATGCCGAGTAGACGCCTATGACCGCGGCACGATTCGAATGCCCGCCGCCAAGACGCATGATCGAGCTGCCCCATCCGCTCCGCACTTCGCTCAATTGACGGAACAGTAGTGGCATCGATTGGTATTGCAGCACTTCCTTCAGCCCTTCCGCATTCGCCAGTCCCTGCGCTTCTCCCAGCCGCCTGACGAGCAGCGCCTTCGGAATGGCTGCACCGTGGCTCTCGGCTTCCTGCAGGAGCCATGGCTGAACGAGCAGCATGTCAATCGGGTGCCCGCCGATCAGATATTGCTTGAGCGCCGCGGCAGACGAGATCCCTGTCATACGCCAATCCCTGCCATACGGCGAATCGCGAATATAGTCGGCTAGTCTCCGGATGTAATCCGTCTCCCGCGCGGCAATGGTTAATTGAAGCATTATCGGCAGCCTCCTCTCCGCCGGCAACGACAAAAAAGCACCGTCCGCGACCGCAGCATAAAAGCTGCGGATCGCAAACGGTGCTTCCGTTGTCCGACCGATAGATCAATTCGTGAATATACTGTAGCACAGCTTAGAAAAAACTGTCAAGCGAGCGCTTCGTTAGACCAGCACGGATTGGCTGATGATAACGAGCAGGATGAAGAGTACAAGAATAACACCAGCACTTGTAAATGCGCCTGCACCGTAACCCATTGAACATACCCCCATCACTGTAAGATGGGATATCATATGTCTCTTCCGGGTCTCGCGTATGGGCCAGGAACAATATTGGTCATCTGTCCCGTACCGCAAGCTGTACCCAGGATACCGGCACGTCCCTCTCCGTCTATTGGAAGAAGAGACGAATCTCGCGCTCCGCGCTTTCCGGCGAATCGGAGCCATGCACGATGTTGCTGTCGACGATCAGCGCATAGTCGCCCCGAATCGTCCCGGGCGCCGCTTCCGAAGGGTTCGTCTTGCCGATAATGGACCTCGCGTTCTTCACCGCATCCGGACCTTCCCAGATCATCGCGAATACCGGGCCCGACGTAATGAAGTCCACCAGTTCGCCGAAAAACTTTTTCTCCTTATGCTCCCGATAGTGCTCTTCTGCCAACGCCTGCGGAATTGTCATGACCTTGGCTTCCTTCAGAATCAGGCCCTTGCTCTCGAATCGGGTCACGACCGCGCCAACCAGGCCTCTCTTGAATCCGTCCGGCTTCACCATTACGAATGTCTGCTCCACATCGTTCAGTCCCTTCTGTTATCTCTCTTCTTCCAATCCAGCAAATCTATGCGATAAGCTCAGCTACCTAAGCAGCGGCTTATTCGGCAAATAATGCAGCGAGCGTATATATCGAATCGTACGCGTCTTGGCGCGCATCACCATGGAATGCGTCTCCGCCCGCTGGCCCTCCATATAGCGCACGCCGCCCAAGAATTCACCAGGCGTTACGCCGGTAGCGGCAAAAATCACGTCGCCCGTCCCCACCATGTCGTCCATCGTCAAGATCCGATTGGGATCGCGAATGCCCATCTCGACGCAGCGATCGAACTGTTCGTCGTCCTCCGGCATCAGTTTCCCGAGAATCTCGCCGCCCAGGCATTTTATGGCTGCTGCCGCGATGACGCCTTCGGGCGCTCCGCCCGATCCGACGTACAGGTCAATGCCGGTCTCCGGGAAGCATGGCGCCATCGCGCCTGCCACATCGCCGTCCGACAAAAATTTGATCCGCACCCCGGACGCTCGCAAATCCGCAACGATCGCTTCGTGCCGCTCGCGGTCGAGCATCATGACGGTCAGCTCGGAGAGCGGTTTGTCTAAGGCCAGCGCAGCCTTCTCGACCGTCGTGCGCGTCGAATCGCGCAGGCTCAGCTTGCCGACGAGCGCCGGACCGACGGCCAGCTTCTCCATGTACATGTCCGGCGCATGCAGCAGCTGCCCCTTCCCGGCCACAGCCAGCACGGCCATCGCGTTGTTGAGCCCCTTCGCGACGATCTCCGTTCCTTCGAGCGGGTCCACCGCGATATCGACCTCAGGCCCGTTGCCGCTGCCGACCTCCTCGCCGATGTAGAGCATCGGCGCTTCGTCCATTTCGCCTTCGCCGATGACGACCGTTCCCTGCACGGATACGGAATCGAACATTCTGCGCATCGCTTCCGTTGCCGCCCCATCGGCGCTGTTCTTATCGCCGCGCCCCATCCAAGGGGATGCGGACAGCGCCGCGAGCTCGGTGACGCGCACTAATTCCAGCGCCAGCTCCCTTTCCATGACCGCACCTCCTAATTGTGTTGCCGCTTCTCCGGCATTTCATTCCTATGGCGAATAATAATGGCTGCCGTCTCCTCGATGGAGCGGCGCGTAACATCGATTCTGCAACAGTCGAGCCTTGCCATGACGGACTCCGCGTAGGCGAGCTCTTCGTGAATCCGCTTCTCCGAAGCGTAGGACGCCGCCGGCGGCAAGCCCATCTCCTTCAGTCTCTCGCTGCGAATCTCAGCCATCCGCGAGCCGTCCATCGTCAAGCCGACGATCAGCCCCTCTATCCCCGCGAACAACTCCTGCGGCGGCTTCACCTCGGGAATCAACGGCAGGTTGGCAACGCGTATTCCCTTATGCGCGAGATAGATGCTAAGCGGCGTCTTCGACGTGCGCGACACGCCGACCAGGACAACATCCGCTTGGACCAGGCCGCGCGCATCCTTGCCGTCATCGAACTTAACGGCGAACTCCACCGCCTCAATCCGCTTGTAGTAATCTTCGTCCAGCGTATGTAACAGACCGGGCTCCCGCTTCGGCAGACCGCCGAGCGTGTCGACGTACGCCTGCATCATCGGACCGAGCACGTCGACCGCCCGGACGCCCCGCTTCGCCGCTTCCTCCCGCATCATCTCGCGCAGCTCGGGCTGGACGAGCGTGAAGGCGATGAAGCCTCCCGTCTCTTCCGCTTCCATGACGACTCGGATGATTTCGTCCTCGTCCTTGATCGGCGCGTACCGCTTAAGCCGTACCCGCTCGCCGGCGAATTGCCGTATCGTCGCCTGCGCGACCGCTTCGGCCGTCTCCCCGACGCCGTCCGAACAGAGATAGATCGTGCGTGCATCCGTCATGGCTTCGCACCGCCCTCTCCGCCGGCCGCCGATACGATATCGCCGAGCAGCGCCACGACGTGCGTCTTCGTGATCCAGCCGGTCGTCTCGCGGCTGCCCTCCCGCACGACGGGAAGGCAGTCGAGCTCGTGCACGACCATGCGGCGGACCGCCTCGGCGAGATAATCGTCCGGTCCGACCGTGACGATGTTCGGGTAGCGCGTCATGACCATGCTGACCGGAATCGTGTCCGCGTTCGGATTGCCGAGCGTCACCTTGAGCAGATCCTTCGGCGTCACGATGCCGACGATCAACTGCTGGCCGTCCACGACGAGCAGCGCGCCGGCGTTCTCCGTGAACAGCGTCACCACCGCATCGTGGACGGACTGCGTGTCCGCGACGTTGACAGGCACGGCCTGGACGTCACGCACCTTCAGCGATTGGAAGCCCGACAGCGCCTGGTTGTCGGCCCGATAAGCCGATCCGGGGAAGTACCCCACCTTCGGCTTCGCATCGAGCAGGCCGAGCATGACGAGGAGCGCCAGGTCTGAGCGCAGCGTCGGGCGGCTGACACCCAGCATTTCTGCTAGCTGTTCGCCTGTAATCGGCGCATGGGCGTTCACGAGATTAACGATATCGAGTTGTCTAGTTGAGAGTTCGATTGTGATCCCCACCATTATATGAAGTATGCTTTTCCATGAAATAGAGTATCACATATGTATATAATACACAATATATCAAGATATACAATGATATTAATCACATATATGACACCTCGAGCCATAGCTACTGCGCTTCGCCAGCCCGATATCACCCCTGCCCGTGACGAATAGCTGGAATTCCTCCCGCTAATTTCGCCATTTCCCTGTCAATCTCCAGCTTAGCTGGAAAATCTCCCGCTAATTCTGCCGTATCCCCACGAAATCGCGATTTCCGGGAAATCAACTGGAGCTTTTCCCGCTAAACCCGCAAAACGCGGCCATATGCCAAGTTTAGCTGGAGCTTTTCCCGCTAATCGTCTGCCACTGCCCCGCCATGTTCCATAAAAATACACACGGTTCCCAGAACCGTGTGTAAGTTAGTTGGCCTTCACCTGCTCCTACTGCTCCTACCTGCTCCTACCTGCTTCTACTCCCGCTTCAGCAGATCTTCGCGCAGCGGCGTGAACGCGTCCAGCAGCGCGGACGGCTCGAGCGCCTTCACGCCGTGCTCGGCGCCGCCCGGGATGACGATCGTGTCCCCCGCGCGCAGCAGCGTCGTGACGCCGTCGATCGTGAATTCGATCGCCCCGCGCAGGCAATAACTCATCTGTTCATGCGGGTGGCTGTGCAGGTAACCGACGGCTCCCGCCTCAAAATGCACCTCCATCATCATCAGCCTCTCGCCCGGCGCATGAATGCGCCGCTTCACGCCAGGCTCTGCATTCTCCCATACGCTTTTCTGGTCTGCCATAGTCTTTATGCTCCTCCTTTGCCTCTCATCTCAGGCATCCGCTTACGATATTCGCTTGGCGTTACGCCGATTGTCTTCTTGAATGTGTTGCTGAAATAGGCTAGATCCGCGTAGCCCAGCCGATCCGCGATCTCCGTGACGCGGAGCGCGGTCTTCTCGAGCAGCCGTGCCGCTTCCTGCATTCGGGTCGTGATGACATAGTCCGTGAAGTTCACGCCAGTCTGCTGCTTGAACAGCTTGCACAGATAACTCGGATTCAAATGGACGAACGAGGCCGCCTCCGACAGCGTCATGTTCGCCTCCGGCCGGGATGCGATTCGCCTTGTCACGATTTCCACGGGCGACATCGTTCTGTCGTCTAGCGGCTCGCTCCTCGCTGCATCCCCTTCCTCGCGCCGATTCCGCTTGACATCGAGCCAACGTTGCAGGCACTCCTTCATCATACACGTCTCGACCGGTTTCAGCATGTAATCGAACGCGCCTAACCGTACGGCCTTCTGCGCGCACTGAAAATCATCATGCCCGCTTACGACGACCAAGTCGGATGCGATGCCGCTGCCGCGAATATGCTCGAGCAAGGCAAGGCCGTCCATGATCGGCATGCGGATGTCCGTCATGACCATGTCGACCTTATGCTGCTTCAGCCAATCGGACGCTTCGAGCCCGTTCGTCGCCTCATGCGCCACCTCGAACGGCAGGCCGGTTTTCTCGATCGTTTTGCGAAGTGCCACGCGGACCCATTTTTCATCCTCAGCCAGCAATATTCGATTCATCCATGACCCCCTCTCTGAATTCGAATCTAAGCCTGCTCCGGCTGGTAAGGCAGCCGGATGCCGACCGTCGTGCCGCCGGCAGGTCCGCATTCGAGGAACAACCCGCACGATTCGCCGAACGTGTACCGGATGCGCCGATGCACGTTCATGATGCCGATGTGTCCGACGGAGCTGCCGTCCTCAACCTCTTCCTCGCCCTGCCGCAGCTGCCGCACCAGCATCGCCAGCCGGTCGGGCGGGATGCCGGGACCCGAATCCTGTATGAGCAGCACCCAATGCGCGTCATTCTCCCGTTCCGCGCTTATCTTGACGGCCATTCGTCCCGAATGCGGCTCCAGCCCGTGCACGATGCAGTTCTCGATCAGCGGCTGCAGCGTGAAGCGCGCCGTTCGTTGACACAGCGCCCACGTCGGCATGTCGAACCGGTAATCCAGCTTATCCTCGAACCGATATTTCTGAATGCGCAGATACGTCTCTCCGACATCGATCTCCTGCTGGACCGTAACACGCGCGCCTTCCTCCTTCACATTGTAGCGCAGCAGCCGCGCCAGCGCCGCCGCCATCTTCGCGATCTCGTCCATGTCATGCTGCAGCGCCATGCCGCGGATCGTATCGAGCGAGTTGTACAGGAAGTGCGGATTGATCTGCGCTTGCAGCATGCGCAGTTCCGTCTCCTTCTGCCGCAGATCCATCTCGGTCTGCTTCAGCTTGGAGAAGTAGATTTCCTCTAGCAGCGTCGACAATCGAGTCACCATCTTATTGAACCCATGCGACAGCATGCCGATCTCATCCATCGAATCCACTTCCACCTTGCCGGTAAAATCGCCCACCTCCACCCGCTTCATGTACTGTTGCAGACGTTTGATCGGCCGCATCAAGCTCGTCGAGAAACCGATTCCCAGCACGTAAGCGACGCCGACGAAAATCGTCGTCGTGATCAGAATCGTACGCCCGATATAATCGGTGCCCCGCATCAGCTCGTCGTAAGGGATCGAAGTGGCTAGCTGCCAGTTCAGCCGCTCGCTGCGGCTGAAGGTCAGCATGTCGTGCCCGCCCGCGCTGGACATCGCCGAGCCGCTGCTCGTCTCTTGCATGACATGCGCATCGTCCTTGTTCGCTTCAAGGCCCACTAAGCTGAGATCCGGATGATAGACATAATGCCCCTGTTCATCAAGAATGAATAGGTAACCGCTCTCCCCAGGCTTGACCTTGCGCGCTACCTCCTGGAGCCGCCTGTAGTTCACGTCGATGACCAGCATGCCGAACGGCTTCAGCGTCGTCGGGTTCACGATGCGTTTCATGATCGTGATCACGGGCTCGTCGCGACCCTTCCAATCGATGACGCGGCTGACGATGCGAGGCTCGCCTGTCGGCGGCACGCGGTCGTACCAATCCGCTTGCTGCATGACGCGTGCCGAACTGCGGTTCGCCGTATCCGCGGAATCGATCGTTTGCAAGCCGTCGAGGATCAGCGTGATGTTCGTGATGTCGCTGCGGGAGTAGGCGGAATTTTTGAGCACGTTGCTGACCGCGCTGACGATATGCGGATCGTCTACCTCTTCTTGCGTCTTCATCCGCAGGAACGCGACCGTGTCGGGATGGTTCAGAATTTTGAGCGTGCTGATCTCAAAATCGCGGAGATAATCCTCGACGTAATGCTTGACCTGCTCGATCATGAGCCAGCTGTACTGCCGTGCCTCGCGCTCCAGTACCTGCGCCGATTGATGATAGGAGATAAGCCCGACCAACAGCATCGGCAGTACGACCAGCAGCGCGGAGAATACGAGAAGCTTCGTCATAAGCGAACGGTCGCGCAGGAAGACGGCGCGAAGCAAGCGGACCACGAACTTGGGGAGCGCGATTTTCAACCGGAGACCACCCTAACTTGACTGCGAGAGTTTTGCCATTTATTTCTACATTGGACACGCTATCTCCTTGTATGAGCTTTGCGACAATTTGGAGAGCAAAGAGAGGCTCGCGGATGAGCCCCTCTCGATGCCGGTTATTGGCCTGCCTTCTCGATCGCCGCCAGAATATCCTTGTACTCCGCGCGATATTCCTCGATGACCGGCTTGACCGCTTCCTTCCACGGCGTCAGGTCATCCACGACCGTAATCGTGGAGCCGGCCGCGCGGACGGCATCCTCGGATTCCTTCTCGAACTTCGCCCACTCTTCACGCTGGTAATCGATAGAGTCGAGCGCTGCCTGCTTGATCAGCTTCTGATCGTCCTCGGACAGCTTCTCCCAAGTTGCCTGCGAGATCATCAGCACCTCAGGCACGCGCTGGTGTCCGTCTACGATGTAATTTTTCGCGACCTCATAATGCTTGCTGGAATAGTAGCTCGGCCAGTTGTTCTCGGCTGCGTCGATGACGCCCGTCTGCAAGGAACTGTACACCTCGCCGTACGGCATCGGCGTGGCGTTCGCGCCGAGCGCCTTCATGATCGCGATGTTCAGCTTGTTCTCGATTACGCGGATCTTGAGCCCTTTCAGATCCTCCAGCTTCGTAAGCGGCTTCGGCGAATAGAAGCTGCGCGAGCCCGAGCTGTAGTAAGCGAGCCCCTTCAGCTTGGAAGATTCCAGGCTGTCGAGCAGACCCATGCCGTCTTCGCTGAGCAGGAACTTCCAGACATGATCGTCATTTTCGAAAATGTACGGCAGACTGAACACGCCGAAATCTTTGTTGAATTCGCCCAGCGGACCGGTACTGACACGGGTGAATTCGATCGCGCCGAGCTGCACCTGCTCGATGACGGCCTTCTCTTCGCCGAGCTGCGCGGAAGGGAAGACGTCGATCGTGATTCGCCCGCCGGACCGTTCCTTCACGAGCTCCGCGAAGCGCATGTCCGCCCTCGTCGTCGGATAGTCGGCCGGATGGGCCTCCGCCAACCGGAACGAATACGTCGGGCCTTCCTCCGCCGTTCCGCTCGCATTCTTCGCATTCTCGCTGCCATTGCCGCACCCGGCAATGAACAAGCTGATCGCGGCAATCGCCGCCGTTAATCGCAGCCAAAGTTTCATCCTAACCGTAGCCTCCCTTTTTGATCCCCTTGATGCTTGCAGGGTCTGTATCACCAGTATAGTGAAAGCGTATACACAGCTGTATGGGGTCATTTTTGCATAGATTTGTAATATTTTTGTCCCAGCGGATAGGATCAGCCATCATGTGCCGCTGAACATATTCGGCAGCCAGAGCGATATGCCGGGTATATAAGTGATCAAGAGCAGCACCGCCACCATGACGAAGAAGAACGGTACGAGCGCCCGAGAGCCCTGTTCGATCGATACTTTGCCGATCGCGCATCCGACGAACAGCACCGTGCCGACAGGCGGCGTGATCAAGCCGATGCCCAGATTCAGGATCAAGATAATGCCGAAATGAACGGGGTCAACGCCGAGCGAAGTCACGACCGGATACAGAATCGGCGTCATGATCAGGATGAGCGGCGCCATATCGAGCGGCGCGCCCAGAATGAGCAGCAGCACGTTGATGATCAAGAGAATCACCATCGGGTTGTCCGATATGCTGAGGAACAGATCCGTTAACATTAGCGGTACTTTGAGATACGTGAGCACCCATGCGAATGCGTTCGATGCGGCGATCAGGAACAAGACCATCGCTACCGTACGGAATGTTTTCAAGAAGATCACTTTCATTCGCGAGAACGGGATGTCCCGATAGACAAAGAATGTCAGAAAGAACGCGTATACGCAAGCGATTGCGCCCGATTCCGTCGCCGTGAACCATCCGCTGAAGATGCCGCCCAGAATGATGACGCCCGTCATCATGGACAGGAAGCCGTCCAGCAGAATGCGCGGCACATCCTTCATCTTAACGGCCTCGCCCCTCACGTATTCGCGCTTGCGGGCGATTGAATACGAGGTGATCATCAGCGCGACGAGCAGAATCAAGCATGGCACGATTCCTGCTAGGAACAAGCTGGAGATCGATACGCCCCCTGCGGCGAGCGCGTATAGAATCATGTTATGGCTCGGCGGCATGACGACGCCTTGGATGGCCGCTGCGGATGTGACCGCCACCGAATAGTCGGCATCGTAGTGCTTGCGCTTCATCATCGGGATCATGACCGATCCGACGGAGGACACGTCAGCGGCAGCCGAACCGCTGATGTTGCCGAACAGCATGCAGGCGACGCAATTGACCATTGCCAAGCCGCCGCGGATCGCCCCGATGAATAGCTGGGCGAAGTTGATGAGCCGAAGGGCTAGTCCGCCCTCGCTCATGATC
Source organism: Bacillota bacterium (assembly GCA_023386495.1). Taxonomy (GTDB): domain Bacteria; phylum Bacillota; class Bacilli; order Paenibacillales; family Paenibacillaceae; genus Paenibacillus_I. Next base: position 25,958 of record JAEWJS010000170.1, read on the forward strand.
TGGCCCGCCAGGATGAAGAACGGGATAGCCAGCAGCGCGAACGAATTGAGCCCCTGCACCATGCGCTGTCCGATGACAGCCAGCTCGATATCGAGCGTCCATGCCGTCAAGAGCGCAGACAAGGTCAGCACCATCGCGATCGGAAAACGCAGCAGCATCAGGATGATGAAGCTCGCGGTCAGTACGATTATTGCCAGTGTGGTCGTCATTCGCCGGTCACCTCCTCGTCAAGCTCCTTGTGCTGCGCCGTATCGATGCCCAGCAGATCCAGCACGGCGTAGACGCTCACGAGAATGCCCGTGATCGGCATAATCACGTACATGACGCTGGACGGCCATTCCGTCGCGGTCATATGGTTGGCATGCATCAGCGTCGTGAATTGCCAGCCGTAGACGACCAAGTAATAGCCGAACCCCAGCGTGGCAAGCGCGATTAGCTTGCTCAGCCAACGATTCGCGGCAGCAGGCAGCAGATTCGCGAACGAATCCATCGCCAGATGGAGCCGGTCGCGGAATCCGATCGCGATGCCGAGGAACGAGAACCAGATCAATAATAGAAGCGTGACCTCCTCGGACCAGAAAAACACATAATTAAACAACTTGCGCGTGAACACCTGCATCGTGACGATCAGCGTCATGATCGCCACTGCGCTGACGGCGAAGGCCTCGATCGCGCGGTCCATCCGTATAGCTGCCCGCTTGGCAGAACGCAGCAGACTATTCATGTTATCCACTCCTCTCTAGCTAGCTTCAAGCCTAACGCAATTGTAAAGGCTTACACAGCAGAGAAGTAGGGCGTCATCTTGCGAATTATTTGTAATATATTGTGATGTCTGGGCAAGCGAAAAGATGCCGTTCTCGAGGGGGGCCTCGTGAGCGGCATCTTCTTCGCCATGCGCGATTATCCTGCTATGCTTCCCTTGCTATGCTTCCCTTGCTATGCTTGCCTCGCTATGCTTGCTCCGTCATCGCCATGAACGCATCGACATCCTGGACGGTCATGCCTGCGGCCTCTCGCCAGAAGCCGATCTCGTCAAGACGGACGCCAAGATGCTTGTGCGCCAGCGCTTCGACGGACATGCTGCCCGTATCGCGCAGCAGCTTCACATACCTTCCGGCAAAAGCTTCCCCCTCCACCTGCGCTCTAGCATACAGCCCGCTGCTGAACAAATAGCCGAACGTGTACGGGAAGTTGTAGAACGGAACGTCCGTTAAGTAGAAATGCAGCTTCGATGCCCAGAAATGCGGATGTGCCAGACCCAGCGCGCCGCCGAACGCTTCACGCTGCGCTTCTTCCATAAGCGCGTTCAGTTCTTCCGGCGCCAACAGCCCTTTCTGCCGACGCTCGTAGAAGCGGGTCTCGAACAAGAAGCGTGCATGGATATTCATGAAGAAGGCGACCGAACGCTGAATTTTGTCCTCGACGAGCGCCAGTTTCTCGGCCGGATCCGCGGCTGCCTTCACCGCCGAGTCGGCTACGAGCATCTCCGCGAACGTCGATGCGGTCTCCGCGACGTTCATCGCGTATTCCTGCGAGAACGGCGGAAGGTCGTTCATGACATGCTGGTGATAAGCGTGACCGAGCTCATGGGCCAGCGTGGATACATTGGATGCCGTGCCCGAGTAGGTCATGAAGATGCGCGTCTGGCCGCTAATCGGGAACGAGGTGCAGAATCCGCCCGGCCGCTTGCCGTTGCGGTCCTCCGCTTCAATCCAGCCGTCCTTGAACGCCTTCAGCGAGAAATCCGCCATGTCAGGGCTGAACGCGCGGAACCGGTCCGCGATGAAGACGGCCGCTTCGTCGTAAGGCACCTTGCGCGATGCCGAGCCGACCGGCGCCTCGACGTCATGCCAATCGAGCTTCTCCAGACCGAACAGCTTCGCCTTCCTCGCCATATAGCGGCCAAGGGCTGGCTTCACTTCCTCGATCGCCGCCCACATCGCCTGCAGCGTGGCCTCGCTCATCCGGTTCATCTGCAGCGGTTCTTTGAGCACAGTGCCCCAGCCGCGGCGCTCGTACAGCTTCAAGCGGAAGCCCGCGATTCGGTTCAGCGTATCCGCGCATAGATCTGCCTGCCGTCCCCATTCTTCTTCCCACACGTTGAACGCTGCCGCTCGCACGCCTCGATCGCCATGCGACAGCAAATTGTGCAGTTGGCCGGCCGAATACGACTTACGCTCGCCTGTCTCGTCCGCGGCCTCGAAGCGAGCTCGACTAACGATGGTATTGTATAGCTCGCCCCAAGCATGGTAGCCGTTCACGGCTAGGTCACCCGCAAGCGATTCTTGCTCCGGCGGCAGCTTCTCCTTCGCCTGATCGCGGCGCTCATTCAGATAGTTCGCGACCTCGGCAGCTTCCCCTTCCGATAGCCAGCACTGCCAAGTCGCGTCATCCGCAGCCCCCAATGCCTCATCATAGAGCGCCATAGCTGCTTGATAATCAGCCATAATGTTTTTGACCTTATCCGCGAGCGCCGTCGCCGCACGGTCTGTCACGTTCTCCGCCATTAAGCAGGCGACGTAAGAGTCTGCCTCGCGCATCAAGGCCAGAATCGTCTGCGCATGCGACGTCCACGCGGTCAGCCGCTCCGGCGTCACCGCTTGCTTGCTTTCGCGGAGAGAGGCGCGCAATTCGCCGATCAACTGCTCCGCCCGTTCCAGGTCCTTCGCAAAATCGGGCGAGCCTGAGCCGCCCTCATAGATCGTGTCCAGTGTCCACCGCATCGGTAGCTTCTCGATTGTCATTGCCTGTCATCGCCTCTCCTATCGTATTTGAATCCAACCCTTATGTAGATTTGCGCAATGGATGTCATCGGTGTAGTATAGCCTTATTATATACCATGGGAGGGATGGATACATGGCTGGACCCCTGCAGATATCCCCGGATACCGCGATCAAGCTGTCGAAACAGCTGGGCGTGCCGATTGAGCAATTGATGCATATGCCGCGCCACATTTTGCTGCAGAAGCTCGCCGAGCTGGCGGCAGCCGACGCCGCGAACGCCTCGGCCGGTTCGCAAGCACAGGCACCTAAGGATGACGAGAAATCATGATTCCCTTCGAACGCGCTTGGCCCTACGATTGCATCATGAACGATATTTACGTACCGGAATGCCCGTTCTGCAGCACAGCGAATGTCCTTATGCCGCTGAAGCCCCGAGAGCTCGATGACATTCGGACAGGCCGCAAGAAGCTGCTCGTTTTCCCTTGCTGCCGCAATAAGCTCGTCGTCCTCGATGCAGACCGCGACTACTTAATGACCGACACCGTGCTTCGCGGCCGATAAAGGAAGGACGAGCCTTCAAGGAACACAAGGACAGAGGTGCCTCCTCTGTCCTTTCTTTTCCGCCCCTACGGCCCGAGAAACCTGACAACCGAACACCGCGCATCCCCCACTCTGACTCCTTCTCCCCATTATCCCCTTCCGTCAGGAACCCGATCGAACTCACTCCCTCCTCCCCCTTCTAATCACTATCCCCTTCAATCAGGATTAATGACCCTATCTTGCCCTCCGATTTCTTCTGACCACTATCCCTTCCACTCAGGCGAGTCCTGTATCGCGGCGTGACGGCATGGTACATCAACGGGCAACGAATCTTATAAAAAATTCCAACAGACTATTGAAATGAGAACGCATGTTTGATAAAATACAAATAGGAACAAACGTTCGATAGGCGGTGAACACATGGGTTACTCTATTCAGCGGACGAATGCGGAGCTCGAGCTCCAGGCCGTGAATAATCTCTATCAATTGAAGTGGCCCAACGGCTTCGAATGTCCTAGCTGCGGCTACGGTCGCTGTTACACTATACAGACGCGACGGCACCCGCTTTTCGAGTGTGCCGATTGCCGGCATCAGACCTCCTTAACCGTTGGCACGATTATGGAAGGAAGTCGTACCCCCTTATTCAAATGGTTCACCGCCATCGATCTTGTCGCTCGCACGACGCAAGGCACCACGGCTGTTGAGCTCTCGGAGACCATCCAAGTTACCTATAAGACGGCATGGTTAATGCTCCATAAGATTCGCCATGCGCTCGGACAGCATGAGGATCAGCACAAGCTGACCGGGATTGTTCGGATGAGCCATGGCAAATACGGCCACCCGCTCAGTTCGACTATTTACCGCCATCCTGACGAACACCCTCTTCTAACTGCTGTATCGCTGTCGGAGCAAGACGAGGTGTTGCAACTGAAGATCAAGGCGGTCGACGATAAAGATTGCGACGGGAATTCACCTATGAATCATGCACGCAAAGCGTTCGCAGCCCGGCATATCGATGAACATGCAGAGCTTCAGGGACTAAAGAGCAACTACCCAGCCAACAAACAATCGTTGATTCGATTCGTATGCGCCCAAGCAGGCAGATGGTTGAATGCAACCTATCATGGATTAGGCGGGAAGCACCTTAACGCTTATTTAGATGAGTACTGTTGCCGGCTGAACCTGGCTGCTTCCATTCAGGGGGCCCTTTCAGGTCGTCTTGCTTCCATTTGTGCGCGCAATTCTCGAATCACATACAGGGCGCTTGTCAATAAACCATATACGCGTGTTCTCCCTCCATCCTATTACATTGCGCAGAATAAGAACCACAATATGCACTTTACGTTCTCGCATAACGAGTACAATGCTTATCACTCGACCAATTTACCCGCATGAGTTGTCTGTCAATCTGTCAGTGTACAGCACAGTTCACAGTTCACAGTTCACAGTTCTTTGCGCGTTACCCGTGCTCCCCGCAAGATTTCATAACGCAGCGTCAACGGGTGCTTCTGCAGACCCGCTCGATCATGGTGTCCCACCAGCTTTTCTGTGTACGGATCGGATTGCTGGCACCGCACGGTTACCAGGCTATCAGAGTGTCACTGATTGGTTGCGCAGCTTTCCTGAGTCGATGGGATAGTGGTCAGAAGGTCTGGAACGGGATTACCCTGCCGCTATTACCCTGCCGATATTACCCTGTGCTTCAACAGTCCCGTTCGACCATATGCCCTCTCTAATTTTCCGTATAAGGTTCTAGTGCTAACGCAAAAAAAAACGCAAGCACCTCGGCTCGCGTTCTTCATATGTATGGGGATTATGGCTGTTTTAGTCTTTGTGAACGTTTTTGATCCTATGCTTCTTCGACTTCCTCCGGCATCTCCAACTGCTTCGCCCGCATTTCCTCGCGCAGGTTCTGCCACGCTTCCCTCGAAGCCCGGATCATGCCCGCGTCTACGATCCGCTTGTCGTTCACGACGCGCGCGAACCATTTGACCGCATCGTAGGGTTCGTCCAGCCGCCGATGCAGCTCGCCGATCAGGAACATCAGCCTGGCATTGTTCAATTGCACGCCTTCGGTCTCGTACACTTTGATATAGGCTTCAAGCGCGAACCGCAGGAAGCGCAGCTCCTGTTCCTTGTTCTCCCGCATGCGATACAGCCAAGCGATGTGATGGAGCAGTCCGGCTATGACGCGGTCCTTCTCGCCTACGGCCTGCGCGCACACAAGAGCAAGCTTGTATGAGGTTAAAGCGTCCTCCCACGATCGTTCGCCGCCGTAATCGCGGTGAACCCAGCTTTTGCCCAGCTTGTTCATGTACTGTTCCTTCTGGCGAGCCGTCAGCTTCTGCAGCGCATTCTCCGTTGAGGCAAAGCCGCATAACGGGCAGATGCGCACCACGTAAAAGTCGGGATTGACTTCGTCCTTATAGTAGAGGCAAAAATCACTGTCCGTTCGGATCGCCTTCTTGAAGCTCGGTCTCACTCGGGAGCTCTGGAAATCGTTCTCGCAGCAGACGCATGTGATTTTGGCCTGGAACAGCGGCTCGATCACGTCATTGCCTCCTCATCTTCATCCGTGTTCACAAAATGGTTCGCAGGCCCAGACAGCCGATCCAGCACGATGTCTCGCAGATCGTCCGGCATGCCGATCTCCGTCAGAGCCCGCTTCATGCACCCGAGCCAAGCGGCCGCACGCTGCGGCGTAATCGGAAAGGGCAAGTGGCGAGCCCGCATCATCGGGTGACCATATGCATCGGAGTACAGTGAAGGGCCCCCAAAAAACTGGGACAAAAACATATACTGCTTCTCCATGACAGGCATGATGTCTTCCGGGAAAAGCGGCGCTAGCAGCGGGTCCGCCTGCACCTTCGGATAGAATGCTTCGACGATCTTCCTTACGCCGTCAGCACCGCCGATTGCTTCATATATGGTTGCGGGAGTGTTCAAACGAATTCATCTCCTTGTTCATTATCGCTATGCGACTTAGGTCTTACAGGATGATTACATTGTACCATACAATGACACCCGAGGCGAAATATAAAAACACCCGCTGCTCAGCGGGTGTTCCTCTAGCCGGCGCACGACGCATACAAGCTGCGGTCTGTGCACAAGCATTCTCAATAGCTCTTCCAATCCTCTTCGCCTGGGCGAACAAGCGATTGGCGTATCACGTACACGAAGGCGCAAACAAAGATGCCAGCGACAATACTCATTGGTCATCACTCCAACCGTTACTTGATATCCCGATTGTAACATACGAATGTCGAAAAAACAGCATTTTTTTGCAAGCGTTTTCTTGATTTTTTTTGAAATGCGCGACGATTCCGTAAGTAGGGATGTTTGTCCCGATTCCAACATACACATGAGAGGACAAGGTGAAAAAAGGAGGGCGTTCGCTTGGGTCTCGTGCGTATGATGCTGCGTCCTTCCATGCTCGCTGCCTGGGGCTGCCTCCTGCTGGCGCTGCTGCTTGCCCTCTATCCGGCCGCTTCGCTATCAGCATCGCTCCGGGGAATCGCGATCTGGTGGGATGTCCTGTTTCCTGCGTTATTCCCGTTCTTCGTATTATCCGAGCTGATGCTCGGCTTCGGCATCGTACACTTCTTCGGTATGCTTCTCGATCCGCTAATGCGCCCGATCTTCCGCCTGCCGGGAATCGGCGGTTTTGTCGTGACTATGGGCCTAGCCTCCGGCTACCCGGTCGGCTCGCGGTTGACCGCTCAGCTTCGGGAACGCGGCCAGATCAATCGGGCGGAGGGCGAGCGCATGATCGCCTTCACGACGACTTCTGATCCCATCTTCCTGATCGGCGCCGTATCGGTCGGCTTCTTCCATGACGTTACGCTCGCTCCCGTACTCGCAGCCGCTCACTACGGCGGTGCGCTAATCATCGGGCTGCTTGCCCGCTACCATGATCGGGATGCGCTGCCCACGCCGAGCTTGGCAGACCATGCGGGAGGCGGATCGATCCGTGCCGCGATTCGAGCGATGCATACAGCAAGGCTAGCCGACGGCCGCAATCTGGGCACACTTCTCCAGGATGCGATACGTTCGGCGCTGCGGCTCATGATCGTCGTCGGGGGACTCGTTGTCTTTTTCTCAGTCGTCATGGAGCTCTTCAGCCAGACAGGCTTGCTCGAGGTGCTGACTAGCATGCTTCATGCGCTGCTGGCCGCGATCGGCCTGCCCATGCAGCTATCGTCCGCATTCGTCAATGGACTGTTCGAGGTCACGCTCGGCGCCAAGGCCGCTTCCGAATCCGGTGCACCGTTGATCCATCGGACTGCCGCAGCTGCTCTGATACTCTCCTGGGCAGGATTGTCCGTTCAGGCACAGATCGCCAGCCTGATCAGCCATACGGATCTGCGCTTCAAGCCGTTCCTCATCGCGCGTCTGCTGCACGGCGTTATCTCCTTCCTACTCGTCTACGTGTTCTGGAGCTGGCTGGGTCCGCAATAATCGTATGCCGGTGGCTCGTTCATTGTATTCGGAGACATTTTTCGCTATCATGGGGTTAACTACAAGCGAATCATGTTCCCATGCGGAAGGAGCCCTTGCCTTGAAATATGTCGTAATCGACCGCGGCGACCATTACTCGAAGCAGCTTGCCGAGCAGTTCCATACGCTGGCCGCAGCCAAAGGCTTCGAACGCGACGAAGAGAATCCGGACAAGGTCATCTCCATCGGCGGCGACGGCACGCTGCTACAAGCGTTCCATACGTTCATCGAACGCGTCGAGGAGATCAGCTTCATCGGCGTGCATACCGGTCATCTCGGCTTCTATGCCGATTGGCAGGCGCATGAGCTGGAGGAACTCGTCGAGGCCATGGCTGCAGCCGAGCCTCGCTATGTCCGATATCCGCTCGCCGAGATCGAGCTCGACACGCCGCTCGGCGCGGCGAAGTACTTGTCCTTGAACGAATTCACGCTGAAGGGCGTGGACGGCACGCTGGTCGCGCAGATCAACATCAATGACGAGATGTTCGAGATGTTCCGCGGCGACGGGATCGTCATCTCGACTCCATCAGGCAGCACGGCTTACAACAAGAGCTTAGGCGGGGCGGTCATTCACCCCTCCATCTCGTCGCTGCAGCTTGCGGAAATTGCCTCCATCAATAATCGCGTCTACCGGACGCTGGGCTCTTCCGTTCTGCTCCCGCAGCATCATCATTGCGACATCATCTCTCGGAAGGACCAACGCCTGCTGCTGACCGTCGACCATATCAACATTCAGCGCAACGACATTCGTTCGATCCGCTGTAACGTATCCGATAAGAAAATCAGCTTCGCCCGCTATCGCCCCTTCCCCTTCTGGAAAAGAGTGCGCGAAGCGTTCCTCGACAACGGCGAGACGCCTAGGGAATAACGAACACACGCACAACGAAAAACCGCTTGCGCCGATAGAAGGCGACAAGCGGTTTTTTTCATAAGGTTAGGACTCGATTTCACCGAGAAGCATACGGACATCGTCCTTATCGAACACGCCGTCGCCGGTGACGTCAACCTTCGAGCTTAACGATGTGTATGCGGCAACATGACGTATCGATACCCGCTCTGTGGACGGCACGTTGAGGATACCTTTTAGCGTCGTTAAGGTGTACTCCTGCACCGTGCTTCCACGTGATAAAAGCAGCTTATGCCCCGTTTCGATCTCATGCGAATCACCCAGATGTACGCCGGATGCATTCGTCACGGTAGCCGTTACGCCCGAAGCAAGCTCAATGCCCGTCTTCAAGCTTCCCGCCGTCGTATCCTTGCGTATCGAGGTAATCACATTGTTCGGAGCGAGTCTGCCGATTCCCCCTAGACTCTGAAGCATTGGCGGCAGCACATCCGGCGCCCGCTTCGTAATAATAAGGGAATATTCGGTCTCGAGACCAGTTGTCGGCGATTTGACCTTGATCAACAACGTTTGCGGCGACATATCGAGCGGAACCGTCACCGTAACCGTAGACGCACCCAATTGATCGGCAAGGTAGACGGAATCAGTCATGGACGAAGCGGTTGCTGTAATGCTGACTGCCGATATCGTCGATGCGACCTCCATCGAGTAAGTGGTACCCGACAGTGTTGCCGGTACGCCGTCAACCGTCACGCTCTGCAGCTCAGGCGCACCAAGCGGCGGGTTCTTCGTTACGATCAAGTTGTAAGTCGTCTCCAGCATACCGTCGAACGACTTGACCGTAATCGGTATCGACTTCGGTGACTCATCCAGCGGGATGGTAGCAGTAACCTGCAGAGCTTGTGGCTGGTCCGCCAGATAGACTACGCCTGTCACGGAAGCAGCGGTGACCTGAACCTCCGTTGCCGTCTCGGCTGCTGCTGCATAGTAATCCATACCCGACAATGTCGCCGAAATGCCATCAACCGTCACACTTTGCAGTGTCGGCATAGCCTTGTCTGACACCGCAATCAAGTAAGGCTCGCTGTATCCGATATCGTTGCGGTAGCTGTAAACCGCTATTGAAGCTGTGCCGGCCGGCAGAATCGTATTGTCCGGAATGCGGAATTGAAGTTCCGACTGTTCGCCTGGCATGTATACTCTGGCCAGGCCGCCGAGTATCGTCCCGCTGCCATCGACGAAAAATAAGTCATAACCCGTATAGTAGAATTCAACATTATTCCAGCTTACGGTTCCTCCGATTTGTCCGTGATCCAAATCCGTATCATTGAAGGATCCCGAGCTAGGCGATTTCACGTCAGGATCAATGGATTCCGGCAGAGAACCGCTCGTATACGAGGTCATAAGGTCCACGATTGGAACATAACCCCAAGAAGGCGATAGTTCTCCATCCTGCGATTCGGGTGCTACATAAAGTTCATCATACGTCCAATAACTCGCCGCAGGCAGCGTTACGCTGTATGAATCCGCTCCCGAGGCGGGGATTTTGGCCATAATCATAGGTAACGGATAGTCCGGTACAATAAGATCATAGAACGCGATATCCGATTCGTCTGCTAAGGCTTCGAAGCTTACGACAGGCTGAATCGATTCGATATTCGGGTCGGCGTCCACCATCACGGCATGCTGCGGATGCGAGGAAGCGGTCCATAGTCGCGCCTTGGCTTGGGCAGCCTTCTCATCATTCGTATCCGGGTTGCCGTCGTCCTTGTAGATGAACATCTGTACATATTTCGCCCCTGCAGGGGGCTCTTCTGACTCGAGGTAGAATTCGTCATAATAATAGTTGCCTTCGTAAGAATTGCCGGCGGTCGTAACGGACAAGGGGTCCGCGTCAACCTTGTTCCCGTTGCCATCGGTGAAATAGAGACGGTATTCACCGATACCGCTCTCTCCGATTGCGGGAGCCCTCCAACTGACTTCGCCATCAAAGATGGCTGATTCGTCATAAAGCTGCAGTTCGAGGTTATAGGGCTCACTCTCGGGAACGACATATACGTTCGCATATGAGCCCTCGTCGCCGTAAAAATATGTTTGGCTGAGCGAATAACCGTTCTCCGGCTCTGTGGCCAGCTCATAATCATTATCTGGATAAATATCGTATGCAAGAATATCGTAGCCGTTGCTCGGTAGGAATGATGCCGGCGCAATGATTTGGCTAATCTCCCCGTTATTGCCCCAATAATTTTCCGTCATCGTCAGACTTAAGTCTTCTGGTGCGCCGTACAGATAGATCCACAACTTCTTCGACGGCGGCGCAATATCAATAACCCTGGATGTCACGGATGAAGTAAAATTTCGCGCAGAATCCGAAGTCCAGATTCTAAAAGTATAGGTTCCGGCATCAAGTAATCCGCTATCGAAGTAAAAGTCTGACCAGCCCGTATAATGGGTCCGGTCCTTCGTCACCGTCGGCATTTCCGAACCTGTCGGTGTCACCAGCTGTACGTGAACCTTATCGTACCTACCAGGAGGAAGTTCGTATTCAATGCTGAAGTGATTCCCCTTTATCGATACATTCTCTTCAATAATCGTAACACTAGGCGGTTCTGCGTTCTCGAAATCGAGCATCTGCGCGGGAATCGTCGTATCGATCTCGCTATGTGTTTGACCTAAATAGCCATTGCCAAGCAAGTTATATGCCGTACGCTCCCAACTACCGTATAGACTTATGCTGTCCCGATTCCTCCCCATCGTCCAGACGGCTTGATCATTCCTCGCGTAGACGCGAGAAGCGCCAGCGAACAACTTCGTAATCCCTGTCAACGAAGTATACGGCTGGAATCCGAACGTCGTGTGCGTACTGGTCTGACCAGCGACAATCATACTTCCGCTAGTCAGAAGTCCGACCACATAGGTGCCGGCTACGGACAATTCCTTAACCGAATATTCCTCTAGCGATGTCAGCTTAACAGGCGTCGGAGCGGAATAATGGTAGCCGTCGGGAGACAGCCCTAGATATCGGCCGTCATCTCCCCATCCGTAAGTCCCCTTATTCGTCATAACAACACTAATATACGCAGAAGGAGAGGTTTCAATCTTCGTAGCGATTGTATCTGCCGTCGGAAAAGCCAGCTCCGTTGCTGTCCGAGCCTCCGTATAGTTGGACAAGCCAAGCGCGTTATTGTTATTGTGGCCCCAGACGTACACAGTACCGTCTTCCGAAAGCGCCATGGCATGATCCTTGCCGCCTGCAATCTGAGTTACGTTCGACAGCACGCTCTCCGAATCATCCTCATTCGTGGTGTACACCGCACCAGGCTCATTGGTCACAGCGTTATCGTAATTCACGGAAGCTCCTCTGCCTAGATAACTCGTCTTCCCCCAGGTCCACACTTCCTTAGCCGCTGTTAACGCCATTGCAATATTGCCACCCGCTTGGATATCGATGAAATCGATCGGTGTGCCAGCCGGCGTACCGTCGTCAGTCACGACTGACGGCACGAAGTAGTTCGTGTCGATACAGAACTGACTGGAACTATCCAAGTAGAGGCAGCCCCATTGCCACACCTTGTTGTTCTCATCTCGGGCAAGTACAAAGGTATCACCAACCGCGATCTGGACGATCGGAGGCAATCCTTCTACCTTGCCGGGATATGTCCTGGCATCCGTCCCGGCGTTCCCGGTACCCAACTGGGCGCCATAATTCTGTCCCCAAGTCCAAACTGTTCCGTCTGAACGGAGCGCTGCCGTGAATTCGAAGACGCTCTCAACCTGCACAACTGTCGGAGCATCAACTGCTTCAACTCGCGCTATGCCTGCTCCACCGAGCGGCAGCAACGCAACAGCCAATAAAATCGATAGCAGCTTCAGGCTAAATGAATGCTTCATAAGTACCCCCATTAGTGCTAAGTTACTGTGCCGAATCTAGCAATATTGCTATGGATTACCAAGTAGATAGTACCATACAATATCCATACATCCAACGAATTTTGTCGTATAATGATATATTTCGAAAAAACCTATCTCGCGTACGCAAAAAGCCGTGCGCCTGTCAGCTTGAGCTGCGGCGTACGGCTCTATCTTTATTGATATTCTAACGTTCAATCAGAACTCGCCCCACGCTCCCAGTACGTATTCAAGATGCGTAGAAAGACGTTCGGGAAGGCGAGCTCTTCCATATGCTCGGGCCCGATCCAGCGGTAGCCCTCCGGCAGCTTCGACATGTCCGCATGCGCGAGCGGCGGCACTTGGCCGGCATCGCCGTCCAGCGAGTCGTCCGCATCGATTCGGGACACAGCCTCTCGGTTTGCCTCCGGCTGGCTCGCCAAGTACGATTCCGCCGACTCAGCGGCCCGACCTGCTGCAACTTCGCTAGCCGCGTCCGCGTCCGCCTCCTCAAGGAAGAAGCCGAAGTCGGCGGCATATACCTGCACGTCCCAGCGAATGTGGCTGAACACATGCTCCGCCTCCATCCACAGCCGGTGCGGCCGCACCAGCAGCCGCGACTCCTCCGCCAGCGGGCGGCCGAGCTGGGCCTTGCGCGCCTCGGCCTCGGCGGCGCTAACGCCAGCCGCCGCTGCCGCATCCGCGCTGCCG